>JAPLUR010000131.1 GCA_026397505.1 Candidatus Zixiibacteriota bacterium | reverse complement strand
GTCGCCATTGCTCTCGACCGATACCGTATCATTCACTCCTCGCTGGGCGAAGGCGGGGTGGCAATCAATTCCCTTAATCCCGGTGACCCTGATTTTCGCCCCGACCTGATCAATATCTTTCTTGAGGATCGGAGGGTGATAATATAGAATCGAATTTCTTTCCCGTCGATCTGACGCTGAAACGGCCTTTTCGGATTTCCGCCGGCTCCGCCGAAACCAAGCGGAACTATATTCTGGCGATAGGGGGGAAGTCTTTTGGAGAGGCGGCCGGTTCCGTTTACTATGGCCCGAGCGAAGAGGTCATTGTGGCCGAGCTGAAATCGGCCATCGGCCTTATCAATTCTCTAAACGGAATATCTCTTTCGGAGATTGGGGCGGTTAGTGAGCTAAAAATACACCCGGTCTGCCGGGCGGCTCTCACTGCGGCCATGCTCAATAATCTGTCGGCATCTCTGAAACAATATCCCTGGGAACTGCTTGGCGTAAGCGAACCCGAAAAAGTCAGAACATCATTTACCGTCAGTATTGACCGTCCCGAAAAAATGGCCGCGGAGATAAGGGAATCACGATGTCCGATTATCAAGATCAAAATGGGCTTCGCCGAGGATGAAGAGCTGATCCCCCTCCTGAAAAACATGCCGGCCAGAACTTATCGTATCGATGCCAATGGCGGGTGGACACTCGAAAAAGCGGAGCGGATGCTCTCTCTTCTTGACCGACTGGGGGTTGAAATCGTGGAGCAGCCGACCGGGCCGGAACATATCCGGGAATGGAGACACCTCAGAGGGAAAGCAAAAACAGAGATCTATATCGATGAGGGCCTGAATAATATTAATGACTATTTCACTCACGCCGATTATGTCGACGGGATAAATATAAAAATGGCCAAATGCGGCGGGGCTCTTGAGGCGAAACGAATGGCTCTGCAGGCGCGCAATGATGGAATCAGGGTGATGCTGGGTTGTATGGTCGAATCATCGATAGGAATTGCTCCGGCGGTCTATCTTTCTTCGCTGGCCGATTACTGTGACCTCGACGGCCCCCTGCTGCTGGAAAAAGATATTGCCACCGGTCTCGACTATGAAAATGGGATTATTTCAGTTGCCGAGAACATCATCGGCGGCCCCAGGCTGAAAAGTGAGTTTCGAAATGAAGAATCTAAGTAGCATATATTGGGTGATTCTATTTCTTGTCGCCTCATTTTCTGCATTATCTGCGGCAGATCTTCAAATCAATGTCGTTTATCCCCTGAAGAATGCCTATATCACAGCCGTCGACTCGACCTTTATCCTGGGCTCGGTTACTCCCGGAGCTGAATTGAAAATCAATGGGGTCGACGTCCCGGTTCATAAAGCGGGTGGGTTCATTGCCTTCCTTCCGATCGAACCGGGACCATTTGATTTTAATCTGACCGCGACCTCCGGGAAAGAAATCACGAGACTTACCTGGGCGGTTAATGTGCCGCGGCCGGAGAAAGCCCCCGGCTATGACAGCCTTTATATTATCGATGAATTTGATTCCACCCGTAATCTGTTGCTCGGCTCCGGTGACAGGCTGGTGGTCGGTTTTCGCGGTACTCCGGGATGTTTGGCTTATTTTGCCATTCCCGGTTTGTCCGACTCCATACCTATGGCGGAATTGCCGCCCGGGGTGCAACCATACCGGGGAGAATCATTATTTGAGCAGGGGCGGATTCCGGAGTCGCTTCATGCGCGGGGATACTATGAAGGCTTTCTGAATATTGGATTTGAGAAACGGCCGGATTCCACACGCCTGATCTATCATCTGGTTGCTCCTGATATGAAGAAAGTCTTGAAACGGATTCTTGACCACCCGGCGGAAATGATTGATTTCAATTTTCTGTCTCTTCTGAAGCTTAACGGTGCCGCCAAAATCGATAGCTCCCCCTATTATATCCGGGTCAATCCGAACGGCTGGCCTCGTCAGGTGGAGTTTATCGATTCGGTGCAGATTATCCGGGTCGGTCCCCGCTTGGGGTATCTGACCATTTTTCAGCCCAAGGAGGTGACGGCGCAAGCGGTCGGCGGAGAAGGAGAATGGCTCAAACTAAAATTATCTCAAACCCAATATGGCTGGGTCAATCGAAATTCCGTCAAAATGCTGGAGCCGGGATTGCCGCCGGCCATTTCCAATCTCCGAACCATTCGGACGTTCGCCGCACCTGATCATCTCCTGGTGGAAATGCCCCTTTCCGCAAAACATCCTTTTCGTATCGAGGAAGAGGATTCACGAACCATTCTTCTTACCCTGTACGGGGTCTATTCCAATACCGACTGGATCCGTTATGATTTCAAGGATAAGGATCTGGAGATTGCAACCTGGTCTCAGGTGGAGCCGGAACTATATCAATTGCGTCTTCGATTTAAGAAACCAATCTGGGGATATGATGGATATTACGAGGGACACAAGTTCAAGTTGATAATTAATAAATCACCACAACTGACTGTAGGGCTTAAAGATAAAGTTATAGTTATTGACCCTGGACATTCCGCTGATCCGGGTGCAATCGGCCCCACCGGTCTCAGGGAAAGCGAGGCAAATCTGAAAATTGCCATTTCCTTGAAAAATGAACTGGAAAAAAAAGGCGCCAGAGTGGTTCTAACTCGAAGCGATATGAGCAATCTGCCTCTCAACGAGCGTCCGGTCATTGCGGCCGCCAATAAGGCGGACATGTCTGTCTCTATTCATAACAATGCGCTGCCCGATGGGATTAATCCCTTTGTCAATAACGGTGTTTCCACATACTATTATCATCCGCATTCGATCGAGTTGGCCCGGGCGATTCAGAAAGAACTCCCGGGAGAAACCGGGCTCAATGATTATGGTCTCTATTACGGCAATCTGGCGGTGAATCGACCCACCGGGTATCCGGCGGTTCTGGTGGAATGTGCCTTCATAATTCTTCCGGAACAGGAGGCTCTTTTAAAAACCGAAGAATTCCGCCTTCGCGTCGCAAGAGCGATTCGAAACGGGATTGAAAACTTTTTGAGGGAAAATGAGCGGTAATAGTGAAGGTTCCAAGCAAAATCTTTTCTGGCTGATCTATCTGGCTCTGATCATTTCGGGCGTACTCCTTATGGCCGATGCTATCCATTGGCATGCCTTGACACGCCTGACTGTGAGGCTGGGCGTGGCCCTGATATTCACGGCCATTGCTCTCTTCGCCGGAAAGGACAAACCGATCGGGATTATTTCCATCGGCATCGTCTGGCTGGCGGTTGTAATCACTCTGTTTAGTTGACCTGCCGGTCTTATGATTATTCAGAATCCCAACCGAGTCATGCTCGATTATGGCCGAAAAGGGATAGAACTATTCCTTGACCGGAATATTGCCGGTTGGACTGTCATAGAACCGGAGGAAAGCACCCCCCTGCTCAATTTCAATTCCGCCTTTCACAATTCGGTTGCCCGGCCAATCGACAAACCTCCCCTGAATGAAGTTATCTCGCCTGATGATAGAGTAGTTATTGTGACTTCCGATGGCACCCGTCCCGTTCCGAATCAACTGCTGATTCCGGCCATTATTGAGTGCTGCCATCTCAAAATGTCTCAGGTGACCGTGCTGGTCGGCTGCGGGACGCATCGCCCGCATACCGTTGAGGAACTGCAAGCACTTCTCGGACAGGAAATATTGCAGGGTTGCCGGGTGATTAATCATCAGGCTGGTGACCCCGAAAATTTGCTTTTGATGGGGACAACCCCATCAGGCATCCCGGTTACTCTGAACAAAGAATATATCAATGCCGATAAAAGGATCGTCATCGGTTTCATCGAACCGCACCTTTTTGCCGGCTATTCCGGCGGTCCCAAGGGAATCTGTCCGGCCATCTGCGGCCTGGAAACCATCCTGGCCTTCCACTCCTTTGATATCATTGCCAATCCCGCCTCTGATTACGGCATTCTGGAGGGGAATCCCCAGCAGCAGGCGGCGCGTGAGGTGGCCTCATTTGCACCGCCCGAATTTATGGTCAATGTGACCCTGAATTCTTCGAAGCAGATTACCGGAATATATTCCGGCGATTATATTGAGGCGCACCGCCGCGGAGCGGCTGCCGTGGCATCGGTCGCGCATATAAGTCTCAGGCAAACATTCCCGGTTGTAATCACCACCAACTCGGGATTTCCACTCGATCAGAATCTGTACCAGACAGTCAAAGGTATCTCAACCGCGGCCAGAATCGTGGAAAAGGGCGGAGCCATAGTGGTTGTATCGGAGTGCTCCTGCGGTATTCCGTCGGGAAGTCGGTTCGCATCTATTTTGAGTGCCGGCCAATCGTCGGACGAGCTTCTCCGTTTCCTCTCAGAATCCCGCGAGCGGGTTCTCGATAGCTGGCAGGTTCAAAAATTGGCGCAGATTCTCGATAAGGCAGAGGTACATCTATACTCATCGTTGAGCTGTGAGGAAACGGCGCAATGCCGGATGCGGAACATTGATGATCTACAAAAAGAGCTGCCCTCGATAATCTCCCGGTACAGATCCCGTCCTGCCGCGGCCGTTCTGCCGCGCGGGCCGCTTTCAATACCGACCGTGGATTAGAATTTGTTTTTTTCCATGAAAGGCAGGGTAAAGGCACAGGCGGCACTCCCGGTAACTATTCTTCGGGCCATTTTTGGCGGATCAACTCCGGAAGCAATAAGAACAATTCATAATGGATATTTTTTTGCAGAAGAACGCAAGGCTGTGAAATTTGTCACATACTTAGCAAACGGATTTATGTTTTTTCTTTATCAGATTTCCTCTGTTGGATTCAAGAATGATGGAATTGCAATAAACGGTCCCGATTTGGTGTGATATGAGATAAAACATTAAGAAACAACCATATGTATAATAATAACAAGTGGTTATGTTTTGCCATCTCTTATATTAATCCCACCCGCAAATCCCGGATGATTTCCCGCAAAAACTAATATTGTGATAATAGTATTCCAGAAAAGACCAATAAAATAGTCTGCAAAATTATTGACTTTTATGGCAAAATATGGTATTTCTTGACCAGCATGAAAAATCGTCTTGGAAATATATAAAGGAATTTGTGACAACTTCGCGGCCTGCTTTTACGGCCGCAATCACAACTCAGGAGGTTATTATTAATGAATAGCAAGCCCTTTAATCCTTTTGTCATGGCTCAGACGCAATTCGATAAGGCGGCCGATTTCCTTGATTTGGATGCGGCCACGCGCGATTTGCTTCGCAATCCCATGCGCGAATATCATTTCGGTATCCCGGTTCACATGGATGACGGGACGATGAAGATATTTCGTGGTTTCCGGGTTCAGCATAATGATGCGCGCGGACCGGGCAAAGGCGGCATACGTTTTCACCCGCATGAGACCATTGACACCGTTCGGGCGCTCTCCATGTGGATGACCTGGAAATGCGCCGTAGTCGATATTCCGCTCGGCGGCAGCAAAGGTGGCGTGATCTGTGATCCGCATAATCTCAGCGCCCGTGAGCAGGAGCAGATTTGCCGTGGCTTCATCCGTCAGCTTTCCCGTGATATCGGCCCGCTCATCGATGTTCCCGCGCCCGATGTCATGACCAGCACCCAGCATATGCTCTGGATGCTGGATGAATTCGAGACGATCCATCGCGGTCATCAGCCCGGTCTTATTACCGGCAAGCCGGTCGGTATGGGTGGCTCCCTTGGCCGCACCGAGGCGACCGGTTATGGTGTAATTTATACTGTCCGGGAGGCGCTGAAGGAGCTGAGCCTTCGCCCGGACGATACTACTGCCGGCGTTCAGGGATTTGGCAATGTGGCTCAGTACGCCATCCGTCTGTATCAGGAAATGGGCGGCAAAGTAATCTGTGTTGCCTGTTGGGACCAGACTGATCAGACCTCTTATTCCTTCCGGAAAATGTCCGGCGTTGATGTAGATGCACTCCTGAAGATCACCGACCGTTTTGGCGGAATCGACAAGAAAAAAGCCAAAGAGCTTGGTTATGAGGTGCTTCCGGGCGAAGCCTGGATTGAGCAGGAGGTGGATATCCTGATCCCGGCCGCGCTGGAAAACCAGATTACCGGCGACAATGCCGGCAAAATCAGCCGCAAAGTGAGGATGATTGCCGAGGGGGCCAACGGCCCGACTACTCCGGAAGCCGACAAGATAATTGCGGAACGGAATATTTTTATGATTCCCGATTTTCTGGCCAATGCCGGCGGTGTGACCTGCAGCTATTTTGAGCAGGTTCAGAGCAATATGAACTACTACTGGGAGAAGGAAGAGGTTTTGCAGAAACTGGATAGTAAGATGACCTCGGCCTTCCTCGCCGTGAGCGAATTGGCCCGCAAGCGCAAAGTCTATATGCGCGATGCCGCATATTTTATCGCGGTCAATCGGGTCGCTCAAGCCTGTAAAGACCGCGGCTGGGTCTAAATTCCGGCATTCGAAATATGAGGCCCGCGGCCAGAGTTCGCCATTCTCAAGCGAGCCATTTTCTTGAACCCGGTTCTACCGCCTCCCGGCTGGTGGAACCGGGATTTTTTATTGGCATTTTTCGTTGCTCCGAGACTGGCAATTGATTACTTTCCATGACAGATGCCGCATGCTTTGGCCCGGGACTTGGCCGGTAATTTTAGCCCGGTCGGCGCCCGAAATGGAAGAGGTGTAACGGTCTATGAATCAGCCCGGAAAAGAAAGAAATAGATTAATCAGTTCTCTGCAGGAAAGAGCCAAAGAACTTAAGTGTCTCTATGCGGTCGAGGAACTCCTCAATCATCCCGATGTCGCCCTGGATGATGTTCTCGGGGGAGTCGTGCAGGTTATTCCGCCGGCTATGCAATATCCGCAGCACTGCGCTGTGAAGATTGTTTTCGAGGATTCAACATACCAGTCGCCCAATTATGTCGATACGTCATGGGTCATAAATGCCAATGTAATCGTGCAGGACAAGGTTGTCGGGAAGCTGAGCGTTGCATATATCGAAAAACTCCCCGACTCCGACTGCGGGCCTTTTCTCCGAGAGGAAGCAACTCTCATCAATGCCGTCGCCGATCGCCTGGGGCATTTTATAATGTATTATCGGATGCGGAATATCTTTCAGTCCGGCAGGGGAGAAGCCCCCGGTGCCGGCTATGACCATAAGGAGGAATGGCGGGTGGCGCTGGACCTTCTCCGCCAGACCGACCGCAATCTCTTTCTGAGCATCTCCCATAAAATGCTCAATTATCTCTGCTGGACCGGCATTGATGAGGCCAAGAAGCTGCTTCTGTACTATAGTCCCGATCAGAGAAACGAGGAAGATGAACTTATGGGCGATACCAACCGCCCTTATCAGAAAAAAACGCTGGCTCATTCCAGCGATTTCTTAAGCGACGAAACTTTCAAGATTGCCGCCGACCATCTCAGCAATGATGAAATTCTCTCCGTCATCCAGAAATGGATTCAGGAAAACCAGGTCAGTTTTCTGGTGCGGACGGTCAATCGCAACTCCCCTCTTTCGGAGGTTTCCGATGCCATTCGCCGGTACTATCGGATGCCGTCCGGTGAAGTTGATACCGCCTCTGCCTCGCATAAGGGAGTCAGGGTTTCTCTCATCCGCCGGTTTTTCTCGGATCAGTTGGATTTCATTAATATCGCCAAGAATTATATCGATGTCGCCGATTTTAATGAGCTGATTCAGACCATAATATTCACTACCGAAAGTCAGGGGAAACTGGGCGGCAAAACAGCCGGATTGTTCCTGGCCAGCCAGATTCTTAAGAAGCTCGGAAAGAACTCGGAGTTTCTGGCCAATCTGAAAACTCCCAGGACCTGGTACATCACCTCCGATGTTCTGCTCTATTTTGTACAGTACAACAATCTTGAGGAGGTCGTCGAACAGAAGTACAAAGAGATAAATCAGGTGCGGCTGGAATACCCGCATATAATGCAGACTTTCAAGAATGCCCACTTTCCGCCCGATATTATCAAGGGGCTGTCGGTGGCGCTGGATGACTTCAAAGATAAACCGCTGATCGTACGAAGTTCCAGCCTTCTTGAGGACCGCATGGGCTCGGCTTTCTCCGGTAAATACAAGAGCCTGTTTTTGGCCAATCAGGGAAGCAAACAGAAACGGCTCGAGGCTCTCATGGATGCCATCGCCGAGGTTTATGCTTCGGTTTTCGGCCCCGACCCGATTGAGTACCGCGCCGAGCGAGGATTGCTCGATTTCAACGAGGAAATGGGGATCATGATTCAGGAGGTCGTGGGAACCCGCATCGGGCGATATTATATGCCTGTCTTCGGCGGCGTTGCCTTCAGCAAGAATGAATTCCGCTGGTCGGCCCGGATCAAACGTGAGGACGGGCTTATTCGCTTTGTCCCCGGCCTGGGTACCAGAGCGGTTGACCGTCTGAGTGATGACTATCCTCTGCTGGTTGCACCGGGACAGCCCGGTTTGCGGGTCAATGTTACGGCCGATGAGATAACTCGATATTCGCCCAAAAAAATCGATGTCATCAACCTTGAAACCAATACGTTTGAAACGATCCAGATTGCCGACCTGATGCTGGAATACGGCGACCAGATCCCAAATATCAAACAGATTGTCTCCATATGCGATGACGACCATTTCCATCAGCCGGTCGGGACAAATATCGATTTCTCCGACAAAAATCTGGTCGTCACCTTTGAAGGAATGATTTCCCGAACGCCTTTCATAGTCCAGGTGCATAACATTCTCAAGATTCTCGAGGAGAAATTGAAAACGCCCGTCGATATCGAATTTGCCTCGGATGGCAAGGATTTCTATCTCCTCCAATGCCGCCCGCAGAGTTATTCCGATGCCGGCGGGCCGGCCCCGATTCCCAAAGAAATTCCGGAGGAACGAATTCTCTTTTCCGCCAATCGATATGTGTCCAATGGCCGGGTTCCCGATATCACCCATGTTGTCTATGTCGATCCCCAGCAATACGGCGAGCTCGGCGAGCGCTCGGACTTACTGGCGGTCGGCCGCTGTGTCAGCCGTTTGAACGAAATCCTCCCCAAGCGGCAGTTCATTTTGATGGGGCCGGGCCGGTGGGGTAGCCGAGGCGACATCAAGATGGGTGTCAGTGTCACTTATTCCGATATCAACAACACCGCCGTTTTGATTGAAATCGCCCGCAAGAAAGGGAACTATCTGCCCGATCTCTCCTTCGGCACGCATTTCTTCCAGGATCTCGTCGAGGCCAGTATTCGGTACCTGCCGCTATATCCTGACGATCCCGGCATTGTCTTCAACGAACGTTTTTTGCGGGAGTCTCCCAATATCCTCGCCGAGGTTCTTCCGGAATTTGCCTATCTGGGCGAGGCCATCCGCCTCATTGATATCCCCCGCAGTACTAATGGCCAGATTCTTAGGGTACTGATGAACGCCGATCTGGATGAAGCGGTGGGCATCCTGACACAGCCCAGTTCCCAGGTCGAGTCGGCGAAAGGGAAGACCGATTACGGCGAATTGCCCGCCGGGGAGTCGTGGCGCTGGCGGCTTCAGGCGGCCGGCCATATGGCTTCACAACTGAATCCGGAGCACTTTGGAGTGAAAGGATTCTATATTTTCGGCAGCACCAAGAACGGCACCGCCGGACCGGGCAGTGATATCGACATATTAATCCATTTTGACGGCACTCCGCAGCAGCGGGCGCTGCTTAATGCCTGGCTTGAGGGATGGAGCCTCTGTCTCGATGAGATAAATTACTTGCGCACCGGCTACCGAGTCGGCGGGCTGCTTGATATTCAGATCGTCACCGATGATGATATCGCGGCCAAGAACAGCTATGCCGCCAAGATCGGCGCTGTTACCGATGCCGCCCGCCCGCTTCCGATGGGAAAGGCCAAAGCTTAGTAGAATGCCGATTTTCGGGCGACCGCGACAAAATCCTCTTGCGTCGAATTTGTTATTATATTAGGATATGATGGAATTTATCTTGCCGGAGTGGTGGAATTGGTAGACACCAGGGACGTAAAAAGCTATTCGGAGGATTCGGCTTCTGATTGACTTCCATCATATTCCAACGGCCGACAAATAGATGGATTGAATTGGTTCGAGTATCACATTGGATGTTTTTATATTGACTTGGACTGAAAATGGTCCCAAATTGGTCACACAGTGGCTGCCACTACTCTCTTGTTCCATGGCGAATTTGCGCGATTGTATACGATCGACTATTGTGATATAAGTGGTCTTCGTTCATAAGGTGGATAGAGACTTGATGAAAATGGCTGGTCATTCGGGGAACAACATTTTTCGGATCTTTGCATTCTTTATAATGCTGGTGGGATTCTGCCTTGCTTATTTGATGCTCTTTGGAGATCGGATCCTTTATACCAAAACATATAGTAATCTAAGTGCCGCGCTACCGGTGGGGTCTGACCTTTGGCTTCTCTGCGTAATGGCGATGGCCGTAATACTCCTCTCTACCCATGCATTGGCTCCTCGTACTATCTCTGGTGCGCTGGGTGCCATGGCATCGTCGCATCGACTGCGCGTGCTCACGAGACTTGTCGGTGTTTTCCTTGCCTTAGCAGGGCTCACAACCGTTGTCCTTGCTCTCACCGCAAGAAGCCCTAAGCTGATTAGCGCACTTGCCACTACGCAGATTCTCTTGATCGTGATCTTCACTTCAGCGTTTGGTTTACTGGCGCTGGCATTCACTGTACTGCCGAGGACATTCGTTCAAGTTGGAAAGTTAAAGGCGCTGCATTGGCGAGTGGTGTCGGGAATCATGGCTCTGGCATTTATCTCCTTGAGCATGATGGGAACCGAGGCGATGCTTGCTCCTCGAGAATCGAACCAAAATATTATCGAATATGAAGTACCCCCGAATCCCACTCACAGCATATCCGCGATTATCGCAAATGAACCGCGAAGTCTGAAACCTGATCGGGCTACAAGGCTTGAGCTTCTGTTCCGGTTGACCAAGTACAATCCCAGTGAGACAGCCAAGCGGTATCCAATATCGCTTGACTCCACGCACAGCTACGCGATCTCCCCCGTGTTTCGAGCTGTGGGATTAGAGGTTTCTGGTCCCCCGCCGGAATTGCTGCAACCGCACAAGTGCGCAGTTGACGAACTAGTTCGCTGGGACTGGATTGTTTCAGCTCCGAATGAAACAGGAGGTACTATACAGACAATCTCGATTGACCTTCTTCTACATGATTTGACAACGGGTGAACTAGCTTTTTCTTCCCCGGTTGCTTCTCTGAACTTGTGCGTCCAAACGCCTCTCGGACTCCCGGCGTGGTTAATATCCCCCGGTGTAACAGTGGGGACTCTTCTGAGTGGCCTGCTCGCACTTCTGTGGCCGGTGGTCAGTAGTAGAATAGTCCTGGCTCGGGAACACAACGGACGTAAGTCGAAGATCATCACGCGTGGCGAAAATGTTGATTAGAGTAACGTGAACTGGATCTGTCGGGAAAGCAATCCGTACCGAGGCGGCAAGAGCAAGTCGCTTTTGATTTCGCCGTGTGGCCCACCTACTCGCGGGTTGGGTCGATGTGGTCTGGTGGTCCACCATTCATAGTGGGATAAATACATGCAGGCGGTTAGTCACAAACCGCACAGAAAGATGTTTTGGCTAAAACGCAGTTCCTTGTAATTCTGGCCTGATAAAAGGAGTAACCGATGAATGCATTTATGTTTGTGATTGGTCTCTTAGGCGCAGTGCTCTGTGGGCTCAAGATTCGAAGTGCGTGGAAGGGCAAGTCAGGTGTCCCGGTTGGGACGCTGATCGGTGGTAGTCTACTCGGGGATGTAGGGGCGAGTGTGGGTAGTAAAATCGCCGGCGATGACAAAAAAGAAGGAACGAAGCCAAATATCGGCGGCGTGATTTTCTGGTCGCTCTTCACTATGGTGTGGGTTGCCGTGATGATAGGTGGTTTATTCGCCAAGTAAAATGCTCATGTCGTCCAACAAGCGGGCGGGCGACCGCCCGGACGTTCGCCTGAGGCACAGGGGACCACTGATAAGGCCGGGTGGCCCACCATTCATGGTCGGATAAATAACTTGTCGCCATGAACGCTTATGAATTGTGAAGAAAACAGACCCATCATAAATAATGGGCTACCGGTCCCTGTAGTCATTTAATAGTTTAATCACATGGAATTAGTTGATCGATTTCGCGGTTGCCTGCTCGGACTTGCTGTTGGTGATGCTGTCGGCACAACGGCAGAATTTAAATCACGTGGCGCCTTTACTCCTCTCACCGACATGGTTGGCGGTGGGCCTTTCCGGCTCAGGCCAGGTGCGTGGACCGACGATACTTCCATGGCCCTATGCCTAGCTACAAGCTTAGTTGAGTCAGAAATGTTTGATGCCGATGACCAGATGAAACGTTACCTCAGCTGGTATGAAAACGGATATCTCAGTTCTAATGGTCGCTGTTTCGATATTGGTAATACTGTAAGCAGGGCACTACTACGCTATAAAGAAACCGGAGTGGCCTACAGCGGCCCTGATGACCGATATTCTGCCGGCAACGGCTCTATCATGCGTTTGGCACCAATACCAATGCATTATTTCCCAGACCAAACCAAAGTCATATTCTATTCGGCCGAGAGCTCACGCACAACCCACGGCGCAGAAGAATGTATTGACGCATGTCGATTATTGGGCAATATCATATTCCTTGCTCTTAACGGATGCAATAAGGATTCAGTTCTGTTGAACACAAATGCCGATATTTTGTTTTCGGACTCAATCCGAAAAATCGCAAGTGGACAATATCGAGATAAGGCGGAGGATTCTATTCGTGGGACAGGATATGTCGTGGAAAGCCTTGAAGCGGCTCTGTGGAGTTTTTGGGTAACTGATTCATACGCGAGTGCGGTCTTGAGGGCCGCAAATCTGGGGGATGACGCTGACACCACCGCCGCCATTTGCGGCCAAGTTGCCGGTGCATATTATGGCGAATCTGGCATACCTACTCACTGGTTAGAGCGATTAGTGATGTGCAAAGAGATAGGCCTTCTTGCAGATAAGCTTTATTCACATTAAAATTTATGAAACGGGTAACCCACCCGCCGCGGCGGGCTGTGGGAAAATCTGATTCGACAGGGTCGCATTCCCTCTCCCATACTACAAAATCACCATCGGTTCGATGGTGATTTCCCCATCACCCCCCTTATGTAGAAGGAGTGTTTATTTATATGTCAGGAAGCATTAAACAGCTTAACACCAATTGTGCCAATGCCTTAAAATCATCGCGCCATAAAATGGGCCATTCCTGTGCGCCCGTCTGTCCCCCTTACTGCCCGGCCGCCCCGAATCCCCGCCGGGCCGGCGCCCCGTACATTTTAAAAAACGAAGAAACGAACCCATTTTGCCGACCCTCTCCCGCATGCCCAACCCATTCTCCGGCAACAAATAATCAGAAAGTGATTGTGATTTTAAGAGCGGCATATTTTTTAAAACCGAACCCATTTTTGTCGGCTCCTCGGCATATATATGATTCACCCTGTTTCTTCGGTTTTATTTCCCCTGAGCACATGTAACCACTTGCGCTGCAGTAGGGTAGAGGTATGGCAGATTAATATTTCTTTAGTTGAACAGTTTTATGGGCAAACAATACATAGTGGACGGTCTGGCGCCTTTTCCGGACGGGGGTTCGATTCCCCCACCTCCAGAATAAATGTCAGCCGCCCAAGGTGTTTGAGCAACAACCGACCGGATAATCCCGACCCAGTCGAGGTGATCCCGGCCGGGAAACGCGGTTTCCTACCCAGGAACGATTTGGCAAAATGGATTCGCGTTGTTGTTTTTTTGGGGAGCCCATATTTTGATTGCCGTCCGAATGAAGCTGCCCACCGCCTTCGCGGCTGATTGTTCAGGCCGGGTGGATGTCGGGCGCGGCCGTCAGACCCGCCGCCGCCTCATATTCGGCCACCAGCTCAGAGATCAGCCTCTTTACGGAAACGATTTCTGTCACGCGGTAGGCATTCGCCCCGGCAAAGGCAAAACCACTCTGAAAATTACCTTTTTTGGCGGATATCAAAGCGTGCGCAATGCAATATGGCGAGTTGGTATAATCGCAGGTGGAAATGCAATGGTAAGGACACTTATATGGCTTCTTCATTCCCGAGCCGACATCATCGAGGTATTGGTTGCGAATCGCCCGGCCGGGCATCCCCACCGGGCTCTTAATGATCACTATCCCCTCCGGCTGGACATCGATATACATTTGTTTGAAAGACGCATCGGCGTCACACTCGTAAGTGGCGACAAAGCGCGTCCCCATCTGAACGCCGGCGGCTCCCAGCCCTATGAACGTCCGAATATCCCGGCCGGTATATATTCCCCCGGCGGCGATAACCGGGATCGGTCGGCCGTAAGGGACCGCAAAGAGACCGACCTCCTGAACAACGGCGGGAATCAACTTCTCCAGGGCATAGGCCGGGTCAAAAATCTGCTCCTCGGAAAAACCGAGATGCCCGCCCGCCTTGGGACCCTCGACCACCACTGCGTCGGGCAGGTAATCATATTTACGCAGCCACCGCTTGCAGATCAAGCCGGCCGCCCGCGCCGAGGAGACGATCGGCACCAGCTTCGTATGAGAGCCTTTGGTCAGGTATCCCGGCAGGGTCAAGGGCAGTCCCGCGCCGGAGAATATGATATCGATGCCTTCTTCGATCGCCGTGCTGAAGAGATCGCCATGGTTGGAATTGGCCATCATGACGTTCAGGCCCAAAATGCCGCCAGTCAGCGATCGCGCCTTGCGAATCTCGCGGCGCAGGGCGCGGATATTGGCTTCCAAGAAATCGGTGTAGAAGTCCGGTTCGTTCATGCCGATTCCGGCCGCAGCGATGACGCCGATCGCCCCCTCATTGGCCACCGCCGAGGCCATCCCGGCGAGGGATATCCCCACGCCCATGCCTCCCTGGATAATCGGCACCGGCGCGCTCTTATCGCCGATAACCAGCGGTCTCAGCCTGAAAGAATGCAGCATTATAGCCCTCTCTCAATCGGCGTGGGAGCCTGATACGGAGTAGTTGAATAGGATTCGATTGTGCTTATCACCTGGTTGTCACTGCGCACGCAGGGCAACGAACGAAAGCGGCTAATGTTATCCATTCAGGCCTTTTGTTGGTTTTCACAAGTCAATAGGAGCATAATCATGATAAGGTAAGTGAAAGCTTCCCTGAATCAAACAACTATTTTCCTTCAGATCCTCTCCACCTCAACCCCAAGTCCCCCGCCGCATTATGTTTATGCCCACCAACGCCCTACTCGATAAAAATCAGAATTCACCGATTTGTGATCCGTTCATAACCTCTCGGTTACACAAGTTTCACGATTCTAACGTCAACGGGACTCACTGCAAAGAGATTATATAAGGCGATACAATTCAACGGCTAAGGTCAGCCTCTGGTCGCGCGGTTCTTCGCGACGGCTGCGAGGCGTTGTTGCGCTTTACGTCTCGCCAATAAATGATGTGAGCAGTGCCGCCAGACCGGGCCGTACTGATACCGTCGGAAGGGGAGAGCCAGCTCCGGATTCCCAGCGATATACCGCGCCAGCGAAACCGTGAATTCATATCGCAGTGCCATATCGACCTCATCGGGGCCGTGGAATCCAAAAAGCTCTTTGAGATTGTCGGTCGTGTAATCGCCGCCAAGAAGGGTCTCGGCAAATTCGAGTGCCGGGGTCTGAAGTTGCAGGAATCCGTGCCTTTCGTAAACCTCTCTGGTTTTCTCAATCAGTTTCTGCCGGGCGATTTCCTCTTCGGGCGGGTAATCCCGGAACCCTTTGAGCACTCTTGGCAATACCTTGCGATATGATTTCTTATCTGTCATAGTAATTCCATATTTTGATTCAAGAATTTACACCTTTTTGCGGATTAGGAAAGAGATTTTTTTTGTCCAAAAGAATAATACTGGGGGGGAGGGTCGAACTCCCGATAGTCAATATCTCAAAATTGAGGCCCGATTTTACCATTCCTTATCTTTGTGACCGGCATCCAAAAATGCACGATAGTCTCGTCGGAAGATCTCAAATGCTCTTCTAATTTCCTCTTTATCAGTTCCCAAAATTGTAGTATTGAAAACACGCTGGGCGATTCTTGCCATATCGCTAATCTGTTCCATCCCTGAGAATCTGATTATATATTCAATATCGCCTGCTACGGCACCATATTTTAGACTCTCTCGACGCACTAAATATCTGGCGATAAATATCTTGAAATTGGTGTCTTCTTTAAGTAGAAGATTTAATTTGATTTCAAATTCGCTTGGGTTTGCCCATTCCTTAAGACGTCTAACGATGTAGATGAAATGGCTATGAATTAAAGAAGAGTCTTTTGCTAGTTTTCGTAGGTCGGGTTCCGAAATTCCGACCCCGGTTGGAATGAGTAACCCGACATCTAATTTCTTTCTCCAAATTCACTCCCGCCTCACCTCGTGCACGGGAGGCTTCAATCTGCCCGTGGGCTATCAAATCCCGTTCCCTTCATATCAAAATCTGTAGCGCATCGATGGTGATTCGGAACCTTTCCCATTATATAGAAGGAAATTATTATGCTTTTTGATGAAAATCAACATATTTCTAAGCGCCAAAATACGGCCATTGCCCAGAACGGCCCCAAAACGATCGGCCATGCAAAACAAAAAACGGGCCACGCCGCCCAAAACCGTGTCACATTTCCACAACTCTTTTGGGCATACTATCTTACACCGTGGGCCTTATACTCCGCCCCAACGAAACTGCACATTTTAAAAAACGAAGAAACAAACCCATTTTGCCGACCCTCTCCCGACCACCCAACCCATTCTCCGGCAACAAATAAACGAAATGTGATTACGATTTTTAGAGGGTCGGGATTCTGATAGACAAAGCCATTTACCTGTCCGGCCGGGTCCTTAACTGGGTAACCCACCCGCCTGCGGCGGCTCGGCGTCCGCGGCAGGCGGAAAATCCCCCCGGCTACCAAAAATGGGGAATTTTAAATATGAATAGAAAAAGTAGAAACGCCCGCCCAAGGGGTCGGGACAGGCGCGAGGGTTTCGACATATTCTGACTACGCGGCTTCTCAGTGCTCGTCTGCGGAGAGTACGGTTGCGTGGCAGTAGCCGGCTTTTTCAGGAGGTACAGCCCCTCCTTTGTATAGATTATTAATCAGGAAAGTGATATCCAGGACGTTGACGACATTACTGTTATTGACATCGGCCATGTCAACAATAGGGGGTGCCTTGTGACTTTTATAAAGGTACTCGATTAGCATCGAAATGTCCAGGATGTTAACTCTTCCATCCAGATTCACATCCCCGCAAGGAACAGCAATAGCCGGTGTGAGCGCACTTTCATGGTTGTCATTGGCAAGGGCAGTAATCGCGTAATGGTAAGAAAAACCGGGGGGAATAATCGAATCCTGATAGTATATTGTGTTGGAAGATACCTGACCGATTAATTCCCAGGGAGAACCCTCGTTGTTACGTCTATAGATATTGTATCCCTGGGGCTGGCTCAGCGGAAAGCCCTCAACATTGGTGACAACCGGAGTCCAGTGCAATTGGGAAGCGTTTTCTGAAGTATATAGAATCGCTTTTTGAGGCGCTGAAGGGAGGGGGGATGTTATGATTATCTGCAGCGGTGCAGACCATGAAGAAAGCGATCCATCGGGCCCTCTGACTTGAACCCGCACAAAATACGTGCCTTCTTCACTAAAAGCATGATTTAACAAGACGCTCTCACCCTCTTGCACCAAAGGAGAAGAAGAAAAAGTCCCATCGTCCCAGTTGACTATGAATGTTGAAGAATTCAGGCTCGCAGGTCCCGGGGAGAAAACAATGATCTTTTCAGGATATCCAATTGCGTTTGGCAAAGCCTGTGGCATCGCGGGCTGTTGGGGAAGGGCGTGGTTGCTTACCCAATCGCTATCCGGCAGTAAGAGCAACGGATCTCCCAGAATGGTAGTGCCGTAATTCTGATCAAACATTGCGTTAAAAATGCCCCATTCTCTCAAGGATTCGCCAATGCTGTATCCCTGCGAAAGATAAAGATAGAAACTTTCATCGGTACTGACTCCCCAATTGCTCGGCCCCAAGGTTGTCAGACCATTCGTAGGTGCAAACACATATGCGGTCCCGGGAAGATTGCGTTCAAAATTCTGAGGTTCGCAACTATGGATATTAATAAAAACGGTTTTCGGGTCGTAGTGAAGGATCTCCTGAACATGAAACAGGCCATCGGCAAATACGCTGCCCGCTCCATGGTTCCCAATAATAACGCTTTCAAATCCTGATCCCGAGTTGTTCAAAAGCGTTATGTAATATTGAATGGTAGTGTTTTCACCGTATACTTCTTCAACTTCATCATATATCAGTCTAAGCCAATTTCCTCCCGTTCCCGCGTACCCATTGCTATACAATAGCCCCCTTCGTGAAACGGTTCCAATGCTGGTCGAAATATCTTTGATCCTAAACGCATGGTTTTTTGAAAAATAGCCATTGATGGCTGTTATCTCCTCTTCATCAGTTCCATTTCCATATGCTTGTAGCAACGGCAAGGGGTATATCCTGCCAACCCAGATTTCCGAAGAAACACCCGCCCGGTGACTATCCAAAAAGCCATCGCCACTGGTATCGACCCAAACCCCGTTCAGATCTCTGTAATACAGATCAAGAGGATACCCATAATCGATTCCCTGCCATGTCCATTGGTAATACTTGACATAGGGAATGTCCCCAATCAATACTGCCCCATCAAGGTTTTCATTTACAAACGCGTTCAGCAGGAATTGTCTAAGCGGGGCAGCGTGATCTATGCCGTTGAGGGTATCGTTCCATAACACAATCTCTGCCTGGTAACCTTGCAGCGGCAGATCTTGGACATATTGTTCAAGGCTGTTTTGGATATTATCGGGCTGGTGGTTGTACAGATTTGAGGATGCAATGACATAGACAAGCTTCGAGCCGGTACCCCGTGTCTGGGGAGCAGAACCCGTTCTTATAGCTTGTGCATTTGAAGATATGAAAGCATACCCAACGATTATCAGCATCAAACATGTAAGAAGGGCATATTTTTGCATCGCAATCCTTCACAAGGATTATTCGTAGATGTGGTAGTCTAATCGAAATATATGAGAAATATTCCCATTGACAAGCAGAAAATCTGGCTCGCCACGCCGTCGCTCTACCGATTATTGATTATACGGTCGGCATAATTAGCCAGAACAAACAATAATAAGGAACAACGATGCCTTCGGCAGGCAGGCACGGGACAAGAGGAATTGTCATAAATTGTTGACATCGTTGTCCTTAAGTGTCCAGTATTGTCCCTTGTCTGGAAGCTGGAAAGAGGTCATAACCGCCCGCTCGCGGGATAAACTCCGGTCGCGGTCGCGGCTGGCGGAAAATCCTTCCCCCGCTACCAATATCATCAGCGCTCCCGGCCATACAGTTCACCGTTGAACCAGTATTCATTCCAGTATGTTTCCCCGTTTTCGACATGCACCCGATACTCAACTGTCGTAGTATTGCCGTTGCTGTAGGATATTGTAATCACTCCCTGTTCGCGCGTTCCGCGGGCGGCCCACCGTCCCTGGGTATTGTCATTGCGCGCCGCACCCCAAGCCATATCCTGATTTCCATACTGGTCGGAGGAACCGCCGGAATAACTGGCCTCGTACTTTTCGGAATAGCCGCCATCAGGAAATAGCGTCACCCGTGTCTGGGTATTCTTGGTCATAGTCACCCAGGTACCGGCGAAATTCTGCATCAGGTCCGAGGCCTGCACTCTGGCATACTGCATCCCGCGAGCAATAGCATCGGCCGCTCCGGCCAGTTCTCGGCCGTATTTATCGGGTGTGGTCAGGGCAATAATGTAGGCCCCGCCGCCATAAGGGGAAAAAGTGCCGATACCGCGCGCCTTCACCTGCTGACCATTGTGCGTTCCGGCATATTCTCCGCCGATAGCATTATCGCCGATCTGCTCCACGCCGCTTATCGGCGAAAGCTGGGTACTCCCCTCAGCCAGGCCGCTCTGCATTTGCGATTGAACCTCCTGGAAACTCTGAGCCATGTGTGGAAAGACAATTATCATTCCGGCAATGACATCATGTCCCAGGACAACCCCCTGAGCGTTCTGTTGCGATTTCCAGCCAGCCGGAGTGCGAAACTTAAATCCCCAGTTGGGATCACCGACCTCGTTCCCGGAGAGAGTCGGCGCAGCAGGCATGGTGGATTCCATTTGTCCGAAGGATGTTCTATTCTCGGCGGTCGAGAGTTTCGTCGATCCGACACGCGCGGCACCCTGTCTTGAAAAGGATAGTTCTTTCACTTTGTTATAATCCGGCGCATTGTCCGGTCCCGGTTCGATCAGGTTCATGGATAATTCGTTCCCTGCGGGATAAGCTTCAAAATAGACGCCGCCCTCGTTGTTGTAGCAGGTACCTACCGCCACCCCCTCCTGTACCATTCCCTCCACCTGATATTGCATTCCGGTGGTGCTTGACAGACTCCCGGTTATTTTTCCCTGACTATCCTGGCGGAATATAAGAGTGATCGTGTTACCCTGGGCGGCCATTACATAAGTCCCGCTGATACCCTCGGCTGATAACATGTTTCCCTCATCTGACAGTTCACTCTGCTCTGATATGTTGCGGCGGTCATTTTGAATCGGTTGGGTTGCGGTTCCGGTTGATTTTCCGCCTGATACAGACGTGATAGCGAACGGCGCGGCCGTGACCAATTTGCCGTCGATATAAAAATCAAGACGGTAATTCCCCACCGGCCATCCGCTGTTTGGTTTCGAAATGGAAAAGTGAGCCCGCACTTCACCCGACTCCTTGATAACTATGATGGTGGAATCAATTTCATAATTTGGCGTGGCAATAGCATCTATGGCCACCCAGGTCCCTTTCAGACGCGTTCCCGGTGAGACATCATCCAGCACTACCACGGCATGAATTTCCGGCGAGTCGGAATTGAACCGATCGGAAACATTCACCGGAATCGTTCCCGGCTCGGAGATTTTCCCGCAGGTACTGACCGACACCAATCTGGCGGCGGCAGCGATATTGAAAAGAGACGCCGCGAGGATGGCTATCGGAATTAAAATCCATTTATAATTGGCACACATATAACGTTCTCCTCAAGTGATTAGCATCATTTATCTAACACTGACATTAATACTGACCAGTTTCCATTCAGGATATTCATAACCATATTTCAATTCAAAATAGGCCACTGACGGTTTGGTCGGATAGTAACCCTGAAGAGCCAGAAAACCGTTGCTGTCGATAATCGGCCTTTCATCAAACACTGGGTCCATACCATTCAAAACGGTCAGATCAATATTTTGGTCTGTGAATGATTTGAAGGATGTCAGCAGGTCCTCCTTATTTGTCTGAGATTGCCAGTGCCGGGCGATATTTTGATAGAAGTCGGTGAAATCTCCGGCCTTTATGGCCAATGCCAGGTCGTGCAATGATCCATTGGCCATGAACTTTAATTCGTTATATGAAGGAACCGCTTTCCCGCGCTCCCCCGTGAGTATCCCGGCCTCAGATTTCCGGAGGGAAAGGATTTTCCAGAAGCCATTCTCTTTTACGAATGTCATCTTGACCGGTACTGTTCCACTATCTCTCGTTTTGATTTCTCCTTCCAGTTCACCCTGACTTCCTGAAATGGTGCGGGTCCCCCAGCTGGCACTGGCGTAATTGATCAGAGCGCTCTGCTCAAGGAAGTCTCTCATCGCCCCTGTTGGTGTCGCGGCTCGGAAATCCTCCGAGAGAAAGCCGCGGGCTCTGTTATAATCGCCGGCTTTGACAGCGCTGAAGAAGTTATTTGCCACCTCGACCACTCCAGAGGTGAAATAGAATACCAGGGCGATGCCGATTACAATCAAGGTGAGTGCAGCACCAACGATTATCAGAATTTTCTTCATATTCCGCTCCTCAGACCCGGCGGGGTGAGCACAACCCCCGCCGGGCGGTTGGATCCCTTCTTACAAAGGGTCGGTTAGCATAATCTCTGTATAATTCTCATTTCAATAGAAGCATTTTCTTCGTGGCCAGATTTTCCCCGGCGCGCAGGCGGTAAAAATAGATTCCGCTGGCGACTTCTCTGCCGTTTGCATCGCGACCATCCCAGACAGCCGAGTACATTCCAGCCGGCTTACTCTCATCCATAATGACCCGGACCCGCTGACCAAGAAGATTGTAAATTGAAAGCTCAACCTGCCCTTTGCGCGGCAGGCTGAATTCAATCATGGTCGCGGGATTGAACGGGTTTGGATGATTCTGCTGCAGGGAGAATTTCATCGGCAGAAGGGCACTGTCGGATGGGAGGTCATTGGGGTTATCCGGACCGAAATCCTGCCAGAAGCCGCCGTGAAGGTTATAGCTCCCCAGTGTTGATAAGCCGGATGCTGTCTGCCCGATGGTTGCTCCCAGTATAATCCCTCCCATCGTCCTGATGCTTCCCCCAGCGGCCATAGTATGCCAGGGGAAAGTTGATTCAAACGCCGCCTTCATAGATTTGGGCGACAGACCCGCCGGTGGAATCGGTTTGACCGACGTGAGTGCCGCCCGATCACCAGTGCCTGCATCAAGGAGCGCCGCCCCGAACAGGACCAGGAAGAACAACGCCGCCCGATATATTGATCGATGTCTCATATCATTCCTCATTTCTTATCGGGTCTTGAGTTCCTCAATTTCCTTTTTCAACTCCTCAACAAGAAGTCGCAGTTCCTGATTCTGCCTGAGTAGTTCCTGAACTCCCAGCAAGGCAACACCTGCGACATCACCCGGCGAGAGTTATTCATTATCGCGGCTGCCGTCATCCTTCATGGTGCCGACATCAAAAGCCGCTACGAAATCCTCGGCGACCGGGCCAATATGCTTTTCGGAAACTCCTTTGTACTGCCAGGATTCAATCGGCATGGCGGCAATTTTGGAGAGAAGTTCTTTTCCTTCCAGCGGCTGAAAATGGTCCTTGAATTTGCGACTGGAACCGTTGGTCCAGGTTCCGCCGGCGGTCAGGCGCGCGCCATTTCCATTGAGTGTATTGGTCCCAACATGTAACGGAAAATTTATGCCGCCATCGCGGTCATCGCGATTTATGCCGAAGTTGCCCGACCAGGTGCCGTCGAAAAAGCCGGCCCGGTAGGCGTTATTCAGGTAAACCTGTGCCCCAAAAGCAACGGAATAATCGGCATTAGCTGTCAGGGTGTCCTGCGTCCCACCGAGGACCGAGGACCATTCGCCGTTATTGTCTTGGTATTCGCCGCCAAGAATGGCGCTGTTGTTCGCATTGGCCCTATTGTCGGCCCCTCCCGCCACGGTGCTCTGCCATCCGATTGCTTTATTCCCAAATCCGCCCGCCACAGTACTATAAAGACCTTCGGCAGAATTTGCTCTGCCCCCCGCTATGCTGGAATACCTGCCGAGGGCGGCGTTATCATAACCGCCGCCGACATATGCCCCCGTATCGGTGGTTACACTTCCGGCAATGTTTGAATAGCCGGAGGAAATTCCAGAGTAGACAGCGCGAGCGGTATCACGCTCACCTCCGCCTATAGCACTGAAATTCCCGGCGGCGCTGTTGTCGGTCCCGATGACAAAGGCACTGGTCCCGCCGTTGCTGTTATTCCCGCCCAGATTGGTTTTCCCGGTGACACGCAGAGTCCCCTGAACATGCAACCGGTCGGAGGGAGCGGAATAGCCCAGACCGATATTCCCGGTTGCTGATTGAAAGGTCATAATATCGGAATCGAGCACTTCATCGCGAATGATGAGATTATTATTCTGCCAATTCCGATAGAGAATTGTCCAGCGGGGTGCGGCATTTTCCGCAATAGCGATGCCGCTGGAATTGGCGGATGGATCGGCACCGAGATCTATCGTCAGATAAGTATTGGCGCCGGCGCCGTTCACTTCCAGCTTGGTATGAGGCGTGACCGTGCCGATACCGACATTGTCTGCGGCCGTATTTAAACGAACCGCGGATCCATCGTCACTCCAGCCGCTGGCCCCGGCCGGGCTGTTCCAACTCAAATGTCCGTTCCCGTCGGTGGTCATCATTTGACCGGCGGAACCATCGGCCCGTGGAAATCCATACCCATCAGCCTCGGTACCGAACCATATATGAGGCATATCCACCATGAAGGTGGAATCCTGAGTCATTTTGCTCTTGATGCCAAAAAGATATGAGTAAGCAGCCATGCTGGTGATAGAATCGGCGTATCCCCCAAGAATGGCGGAATAATCGGCGGCAATATGATTGTTGCGGCCGCCGCCGATGAAACTGCCGACTCCGGAGGCCCAATTGTGAGTTCCTCCGGCAATCGCGGCAAAGCGATTTCCCGCAACGTTTGAAATCCCGCCGCCAACAAAAGCGGCCGAGTCGGCCGGTGCACCTCCTGCCTGATTATGATCCCCAGAGAAAACGCCACCCGTGAATCCATATGCTGCATTCGTATTACCCCCGCCGACAGTACTCATCATTCCTTCGGCGCGGTTGTCGCTACCGCCGCCGACTGTGCCGTAGCTATTGTTGACTTCATTATTGGCCCCGCCGCCGATTGTAGCCACAAAGCCGTTGCCGGTGTTGTAAGAGCCGCCGGCTACGGTGGAATAGGACCCGACCGCCCAGTTACCGTATCCGCCTCCGACAGTGTTATAGCGATAATGCTGCCCAGTAACTCCGGCAGTGGATGCGACACCCAGGTTGACCATCGTCCGGGCGCTATCGCCGAACAGGGTATTTCCTGCTCCGCCGCGGGCAATGCCCCAATATCCGTCAGTCTGGAGCACGGCACCGGCCAGAGTCCAATTGGAGCCGCCGGCGCCTGACAGAGCCACCGTGGCGGTGTCGGCATGCCCGGCTCGGAAAGCATATGCGGTACTGGCAATTGGTATGGGAGCGACCGTTTCCGGGCCGTCACCAATTTTCATTTTAAGCCAACGCTCCCCGCCGTCGAAAATGCTGCTTTGAAGCGGGCTGATTGATCCCAGAAGAATATCAAAGAGGCCGTGGGAAATCGAAACCGTGGGAAATGTCTCCGACCAAACCGGATTGGTGCAGGCCTCATCACTATAGATGGTGAAAGTCAGGGCGACACTGGTATCGAGCGCACTGCCCGTCCCGTCGGTCAGACGCCCCTGATAATTGATCAAATGCGGGACTCCGGCCATAATTGCCGCCGGAAATACCACCAGAACCAGAGCAATTACACATGTCAACATTAACAGTCGAAACATGGCTGTTCCTCCTCAAAGGGTTAAGCATTTCTAATTGTGACATTCTTATCAAAAAGGATTCTCTCAGGAGAACCGTGTTATTTGACCTGATGTCTATTCAGCCATCGGAAGAGCTCTTTCAGGTTATGAAAGACATATTCCTCGTTGGTGCTGAAACTGGTCGCCTTACCGACCCAATCACCATCCTTCCGCGCGACATGCAGAAGTATTTTCTGCGGTGTGGCTTGGGTAGAGAGAGATTTTTTCTTCATTTGTCTCATACAATTCCAAGCTAAAAACCTCACTGACAGGCCACTGACAAAATCGAAGTAATTTTGTCCCATGGAGCGGATTTATAGATAGAATTGACCGACAATTTCAATCCGAAAGGGCCGTCAAACAGCATCAGGAGGGTGGGCGGGCGGCATTTTTACTTTACATAACGTATTGTATTGTATATTCCTATAATATGAAAGTTCTTCGTTCAAAGCTCTTGAACCCACAGCCCGCCCCGCATCATATTCCTCGCCTGAGACTCATGAACCGTTTTTTTGAATCGCCGTCGGCCAACCTCTTTTTGCTCATCGCCCCTGCCGGTTTCGGCAAGACAACACTTGCATTACAGGTGCTTTCGAAAAAATCAGGCCTGCCTCATGCCTGGTTTCATCTTGACCCCCATGATATCGAGCCCGCCCGATTTCTGACCTATCTGACTGAAGCCTTATCGGGTGTCATGCCGGAAGTTAAGAACAGTGGTCTTCAGGACAAAGCCTCTTCGATACCGGCTCCGGAGCTAATTGAGGAATTGTGCTACCTGATTGAACAATCAAAAAGACCGATATGCTGGCTGGTTCTGGATAATTGGGAGACAGTAAACGATAGCAGAGAGCACGGCGATATTGTACTTCGTTTGACCGCTGCCGGGCAGCCAAAGCTGCGCATAATTCTGGCTTCCCGGGTCAAGCCGCTATTTAGTACGCGCAGACTACAGGAGAGCGGGCGGGCTATCATAATCGGGAAAGACGAGCTTTCTTTTACCTTCTCTGAATTTGTCGATGCAATTAGAAGCAGGATACCGTTCGATCTTGATGAAGGGCAAGTGGAGCGGCTCTGGCAGCGGACCGCCGGATGGTGTGTCGGAATTGGATTGCTTCTTGAGTCGCTTAAGAACCAGTCATCGGTGACTGATCATGAGATATTTGCCGCAGGGAGAAGCCTGCGCTCTTTTAATGAATATGTGGAAGAGGAACTGCTGAAGGGGATGTCTTCGGAGTTGGTGAGCTTTCTCGCGAGGTGCTCGGTTCTTGATGTCATTTCCCCGGAGAGCGCCGCAGCCGCAATGAACGAAAGCAGCGACAACATTACGATGAATTTGCGATTATTCCGGGAGTCGGCGATACCCCATGTTGTCCTCGGCGAACCGGAGACTTTCCGGCTCCACCCGTTGGTCCGGCAGGCATTTAATCGTATCTTGCGAAACAGGCTGAATAGAGACGGGTTGACCGCCATATATCAATCGGCGGCGCAATACTTCCGCAAGCAGGGGGCGGCGCTTGAAGCCGCTCAGTTGCTCATCGACTTGCCTGATTATGAAATGGCCTTGCGCGCAATTGACGAGGATTGGCATGCCATCGTGGCCGCGAACGGCCTGGGTCGGGTGCGAAGCTGGCTGGAGCAATTTCCGGCGGATCTCCAGAAAACCCCTCTTTATGTTAAGATCCGAACACAACTGCTTTCAATAGCCGGAGAAAATCGCAAGATCGTGGAGTATCTCTCTGATAAGCTCAACCCGGAGCAGTATGATGGCGATTTTGTCACCCTTGGTAACTTATGGATACACTACCATTGGGCGCTGTTGCATCTGTCACCGGCCACCGATTACAGTTCCACCAGGCGAGATTGGCAGGCACTTGAGCGCCGGAGCGGGAATCCGGCAAAATCCATTGAAGCCGGTGTACATGTAGTCCTCTTGCTGGCCGCTCACCAGGAACTTCGTGAAGATAAAGCCATTGAACATTCGCAAATCTGCCTGTCCATGCTCAACGAAATGCAGTTTGATTATCGCATGACCGTGAAAAGCAACATCGCTCTGTTTACTCATTTCCAGGGAAAATCGAGAGAAGCTCTGTCACAATTTCAGGATATCCTGGTAGAGTGTGAACGAAAAGGCGCCTTCACTATTATGCCGATAGTGCTCGTCAATATTTCCGAATTAAACCTATCCCGGGGGGAGTACAAGAACGCGCGTGAATCCGCCGAGCGGGCCCTGCAAATGCAGCGTCTGCATGGCATAGATAATCGCGGGGTTGAAATGTACGCTG
>JAPLUR010000130.1 GCA_026397505.1 Candidatus Zixiibacteriota bacterium | reverse complement strand
AGAGCATCATGCGCGAGGCGGTCGAGTCGATAGAGTCGATTATATCATCCAGACGTTTCATCAGGTGGAGAATTTCCGAACGGTCGATGGGCGTAATAAAAGTACGATGAAGAGCATCGATGCATTTATGGGTGATATCATCCGCCTTGTGTTCAAGATCCTTGATGCGGCCGGCACGACTGGCCAGCTCCATGGGATCTAGGGCAATGGCATGCAGTTCCCGGCATGCTTCAATTGACAATTTGCTGTGATGCTCAAAGAAATCGAAAAAACCGGTTTCCTTTGGCAGTAATCGTTTAAACATAAACACCTCGAATATTCATTTCTGGGGACTCGCGAATATATTGGTGAGGATAGTTTCTCATAAGCGGTCTGGAAATTAATGAAATCTCGACCGAATGTCAAAGGCATTGCGAAGTATATGGAGGCAAAGACGGAAGGGCTCGCTGACACCACACAATTTTAAGCCCTGCGGCGGATTTGGCCACTTGCAGAAACCCCGCCCACCCCTTATCTTTAGCCGTTAAACCGGCCGAAGATTGATGGAACTTAGTTTATATTAAAGTGTTAAAATGCCTATGTCGTCAAAGAAATTAATCCACGTGATCCTGATATTATCAATCCTGGGGCTATCGGGACTTCTTATCAATAGTTGTTCCAAGGGGAACGGAAACCAGGCCGCCCGAGGCGGCGGTGGAAAGAACATTGTGCCTGTGGAAGCTTTGGTTGTCAGACCGCAGCTTCTCCGCAATACAATATTCACCACCGGAACGCTATTGGCCAATGAGGAAGTCGAATTGCGGTCGGAGATTTCCGGCCGTGTCACCGGGGTCTTCTTCGAGGAAGGAAAAAGGGTCAAAAAAGGGGAACCGCTTCTGAAAATAAATGACCGCGAATTGATAGCCCAGCTTAAGCGGAAAGAAGTCGAGGAAAAGCAGGCCTT
Organism: Candidatus Zixiibacteriota bacterium; assembly: GCA_026397505.1. NCBI lineage: Bacteria > Pseudomonadati > Candidatus Zixiibacteriota > Candidatus Zixiibacteriota bacterium. The sequence goes on along the minus strand of JAPLUR010000130.1, from coordinate 12,398 downwards.
CGTTGAAGAAAGCCGTCAGAAAAGACTCTACGATATCAAAGTTATCAGTCAGGAAGATTATGACAGAACGCTCAACGCCCTGAAAATGGTTCAGGCGGAAAAAGAGGCTATTGAGGCGCAACTGGCAAAAACGGAAATCACGGCCCCTTTCGATGGAACAATCGGATTGCGTTATATCAGCCAGGGTGGGTATGTCACCCCCAGCGTGATGGTGGCCACGATGCAGGATACCGAACCGATGAAAGTGGAATTCTCGGTTCCGGAAAAATATGCCGGACAGATTAAAAACGGCACCGAAATAAGGGCGCGAATCGGCGATTCTCAGGATGAGCACAAAGGTGTCGTTTATGCCGTGGAATCCAAAATCGACGCTGATACCCGCACTATCAAGTCACGGGCGAAAATAGCCAACCCCGATGGAAACCTGATTACCGGATCGTTTGCAAAGGTGGCGATTACACTTGAGGAACTGCCGGAAGCAATCGTCATTCCTTCCGAGGCGGTCGTTCCGGAAATAAACGGCGAAAAAGTATATCTCTGCGATAACGGCAAGGCAAAATCGATCTCTGTCACGACCGGTATCAGGACCGAACGTGGCGTTCAGATCATTCGGGGCTTAAGCCCCAACGATACCCTGATTGTCTCGGGCCTGCTTCAACTATCCGACGGCGCGGGGGTTCAAATAAAGTCACTCAGGGACAATTGACCTCACAACGCCAATGAACATCTCCTCCATCAGTATCAATCGACCGGTTTTATCCGTTGTTCTTTCCATATTGATTGTCCTGTTCGGGATCATCGGATTTCTCTTTCTCGGCGTCCGCGAGTACCCCAGCGTGGATCCGCCGGTCGTCACGGTCAGCACGAGCTATACCGGCGCCAATGCCGATGTCATGGAATCGCAGGTGACCGAACCGCTCGAGGAATCAATCAACGGAATAGCCGGTATCCGCTCGCTCACCTCATCCAGCAGCGATGGCCGGAGCAGAATTACGGTTGAATTTGAGCTCGGTGTCGATATGGAGGCCGCGGTCAATGACGTGCGCGATCGCGTCTCGCGTGCCTCGCATGACCTCCCGACCGATGTCGACCCGCCGACCATTTCAAAAGCGGATGCCGACGCCAGTCCGATTCTTATGGTCACGGTACGGAGCAACAAACGCTCGCTGATTGAACTTTCGGCGATAGCCAATGACATGTTCAGAGAACGGCTGCAGACAATACCGGGGGTCAGCGAGGTCGGCGTCTGGGGTGAAAAAAGATATGCTATGAAATTGCTGCTCGATCCGGCGCGTCTCGCGGCTCACGGCTTGACCCCGCTTGATATCAAGAATGCTCTGGATCGCGAAAATGTCGAACTCCCCTCGGGGCGTATCGAGGGATACGGAACGGAACTGCCGATCCGGACCTTCGGTCGGCTCTCGACCCCGGAGGAATTCGGCGAATTGATTATCAAAGAAACCGAGGGATCGGTCGTCAGAGTCAGAGACATCGGCCAGGCCATTCTGGCGCCGGAAAATGAGCGGTCGATCATGCGCGGTGATGGCGGCGTCCCGACCGTGGGCGTGGCCATCACCCCGCAACCCGGGTCAAATCATATTGCCATCGCCGATGAGTTCTACCGCCGGACCGCACAGATAATGAAGGATCTTCCCGAGGATGTCGAGTTCCGCGTCGGCATGGATGCTACCGCCAATATTCGCAAGGCCATTACCGAAGTCGTCGAAACCATACTGATCGCCTTTCTTCTGGTTCTGCTGGTAATTTTTGTCTTCCTGCGCCACTGGCGGACAACGATTATCCCGATGCTGGCCATTCCTATTTCGCTCATAGGTTCTTTTTTCATCATGTATCTGGCCGGCTTCTCGATCAATATTCTCACTCTTCTGGCGATTGTGCTTTCGACCGGAATTGTCGTCGATGATGCCATTGTTGTACTTGAAAATATATACAAGAAAATCGAAAGCGGTATGAACCCCATCGAAGCGGGGCACCGTGGATCGAAAGAAATCATCTTTGCCATCATTTCGACCACGATCACGCTGGCCTCGGTATTTCTGCCGATCATGTTCCTGCAGGGTCTCACCGGGCGTCTGTTTCGGGAATTCGGAATAGTTGTCGCCGGGTCGGTGCTGATTTCGGCGTTTGTGTCGCTGACGTTGACCCCTATGATGAGCGCGCGGATATTGCATAAGCCCGAGCATGAAAACAAGCTTTTTGCATTGAGCGAGAAATGGTTCAATCGACTAATTTCGGGTTATCGTAGTTCCCTCCGCCTGTTTACGAACAAGGGATGGCGGGCGTTGCTGATTATGGCGGTCTCGGTGGCGATCATTTTTGGGCTCGGCTCTCTGCTTCGCTCCGAGTTGGCGCCGATGGAAGATAAAAGCCGGATGGTGATCAATTCCACCGCTCCCGAGGGAACCTCGTACGAAGCGATGGATGCTTATATGAAAAAGATTGCCGCAATCGCCGACACGCTGCCGGAAAAGGATGGTATCATTTCCATGACCGCAGCCGGATTTGGCGGCGGCGGGGTCAACAGCGGCATGGTCAGAATCAGTCTGGTGCCTCCCGATGAACGGAAGCGGAGTCAGCAGGAGATTGCCGACGCTCTTACTCGTCAATTGAAGGACTATACCTTTGCCCGAACTTTTGTGACTCAGGAGCAGACGATCGGCGGCGGACGTGGCCGTGGTTTGCCGGTGCAATTTGTTCTCCAGGCGCCGTCATTCGAGAAATTGCGACAGGTAATACCGCAGTTCATGGAGAAGGCCCAGGCAAGTCCGGTTTTTCAGGTGGTTGACCTCGACCTGAAGTTCAACAAGCCTGAGTTGACGGTCGAAATTGACCGCGATCGGGCCCGGGCGCTCGGAGTTACGGTCAGGGATATCGCCCAGACCCTGCAGCTTTTCTTCAGCGGCCAGCGATATGGGTACTTCGTCCTTGACGGCAAACAATATTCTGTTATTGCGCAGGCGGATCGAACCAATCGCGATAAGCCGATGGATTTGAGTTCCATTTATATCAGGAATAGTCGGAGTGATCTGATTCAACTCGATAATATGGTAAGCCTCTCTTATCGCAGCAGTCCGCCCCAGTTGTACCATTACAATCGCTATATGGCGGCGACCGTCTCGGCCTCAACCGCCAAAGGGTACACTCTGGGCGATGGGATCAAAGAAATGGAAAAGATCGCCGGCGGCGTCCTTGATGAAACATTTTCAACCAGCCTGGCGGGCTCGGCGAAAGAATATTCCGAGAGTTCCAATACTCTGATATTTGCTTTTGTGCTCGCCCTGATTCTGGTCTATTTGATTCTGTCGGCGCAGTTCGAGAGTTTCCGTGATCCTCTCATAATCATGTTCACGGTTCCCCTGGCCCTCGCCGGGGCGATCCTTGCGCTCTGGCTGTTCGGCCAGACCCTGAATATTTTCAGCCAGATAGGCATCATCGCCCTGATTGGTATTGTGACCAAAAACGGCATCCTGATTGTGGAATTTGCCAATCAGCGGAAGGCGCAGGGGTTATCGATCAGTGAAGCGGATATCGATGCCCCGGCTCAGCGGTTCCGCCCGATTCTAATGACCAGTCTGGCGACGGTTTTTGGAGTTCTGCCGATCGCGCTGGCGCTCGGCGCTGCGGCCAGAAGCCGGGTTTCGATGGGCATAGTTATTATCGGCGGGTTGCTCTTCTCGCTCTGCCTCACCTTATATGTAATACCATCTCTTTATATCAGACTTTCGTCCAATAAGAAATTTACCGATAATCTCTCTCCAACTGACATTGAGGGAACAAGTAATCCCTGATCCCCGAGCGATCACTTTTTTCAGTCTTATCCCGGCTATCAGATTTCAAGATATTCGCGACGAGCAATAAATCCCGCCTGATTAGATTCAGAATTTGATGCCCCAAAAACGGATGCAGGAATATTGTTTCTCCCTTAGATTGCTTCCAATAATACTGGAAAAGGCCGGCCCCAATGCTTATATATTGGGACTATATGCCGCCCGGAAAAAAGAGTTCAATCCTGAGGAGAGCCGATATGAATAAACTGCCCCCTTCTTCGATAATGTTTCGGGCATTAATGGAACGGGATACGACTTTCGAGGGAGTTTTCTATGTCGGAGTCAAAACGACCGGAATATTCTGCCGCCCCACCTGCCCCTCCAAGAAACCCAGGCCTGAAAATGTCGAATATTTCGCCACTCCCGGCGAGGCCATTTACGCCGGATACCGCCCCTGCCTGCGATGCTCTCCCCTTGAGATGGAAAAGAAGGCTCCCGAACTGGTGAAGCGATTGTGCGATGCAGTTGAGCAATCCCCGGCCGGCAAGATATCCGGTGCCCAATTGCAGGCCATGGGAGTCGATCCCTCGCAAGCGCGGCGTCAGTTTCGGCGCTATTACGGGATGACTTTTCAGGCATACAGCCGGGCGCGAAGAATCGGTCTGGCATTGCACGAGATTCGCAACGGCGAGAGTGTTATCGGGGCCCAGCTGGATAGCGGTTTTGAATCGGCCAGCGGATTCTGGGAGGCATTCAAGCAGGTTTTCGGGGCGCCGCCGAGTCAGGCTGAGAAGCTTAATTGCCTGCGGGCGAAATGGATTGATACGCCGCTGGGTGCTATGGTCGCTCTGGGAAACGAAGATGGCATCCATTTGCTAGAATTTGTCGACCGCCGCGGCCTGGAAAATGAAATAATGCATCTGCGAAAACGGACGGGATGTTTCGTTGTGCCCGGCCGCAACTCCCATCTGGACAAATTGGCCGAGGAACTCAAAAATTATTTCGCCGGTAAGGCGATGGAATTTACCGTTCCGCTGATATCCGCAGGTACACTATTCGAAATGGCGGTCTGGAAATTCCTGCGCTCAATCCCCCCCGGCGAAACCTGGTCATATGCCGAACTGGCGCGAAAGGTCGGTAAACCAAAGGCTGTTCGCGCGGTCGGACGCGCCAACGGGATGAACTGTTTGGCGCTGGTTATTCCCTGCCATCGCGTGATTCGCGCCGATGGCCAATTATGCGGCTATGGCGGGGGGATCTGGAGGAAGCGATGGCTTCTCGAACACGAGCGAAAAGCAATGGAGCAGAACAACTCAACCGGCAGGGATCTGACGCTTTTCCCCTCTCGGAATAACCGTTGAGATGCGTACTGTCGATATAATCCGCTTACTGGCTCTGGCCGCCATATGGGGCGGATCCTTTATTTTTATGCGCGTTCTTGCGCCGATCCTCGGCCCGGTAATTACCGCCGACCTGCGCGTGCTGATTGCCGGAATTGCTCTGATTCTGTACTTCCGTGCAATCAAATTCGATTCCGAATGGCGCCGTTGCTGGAAACAATATCTGCTGATTGGTGCATTCAATTCGGCTTTGCCGTTTTTTCTCTTTTCATTCGCGGCGCTCCATATCCCGGCCTCATTATCCGTCATCCTTAACTCCGCCTCACCATTATTCGGGGCGATCTTTTCCGCACTCTGGCTGAATGACCGCTTGACCGTCAAAAGAATTCTGGGCCTGCTCATCGGCGGCGCGGGGGTCATCCTCGTGGCGAAGATAGGCGTGGTAAAAACTGATTCCATGTTCGGATGGGCCATTGCCGCCTGCACTCTGGCGGCGATATGCTACGGCTTTACCGCCACCTATATTAAGAAATTCGGCCGGGATTTGAAACCGATGGGCATTGCGGGGGGAAGCCAACTGATGGCCGGTCTCCTGCTTATTCCCGCTATCCCCATGGCGCCTCTCCGGGGAGAGGTGACTCTCTCGGTCGTGGCCGGAATTCTGGGCTTTGCGCTTCTCTGCAGCGCAATCGCCTATCTTCTTTACTATCGTTTGATCGCGGATATCGGTCCCACCAAAGCGCTCACCGTTACTTTCCTGATGCCGGCGTTCGGAATGTTGTGGGGTGTGCTCATCTTAAAAGAAACAGTCACGCTTTCGATGATTGTCGGCGCGGCCATGATACTTCTCGGTACCTGTCTGGTTTTAAATATGGCCGGATCGGTGCGAGCGACAAAAATATGATTTCATTGCACTTTGACAACTACCGCAGTAATATCATCCAGCTGAGGTTGGCCAGCGGTATGCATTTTCACGGCCTTGTACAGTCCTTCCGCAATTTCATGAGCGCTCTCACCGAGATGGCCACCAATATATGCGAGCGTCCGTTCTATTCCAAAAGGACATCCATCCGGCGCCATAGACTCCATTACCCCATCGGTTGGCAGGAGTAGCACCTGTCCCGGCTCCAAAACAGGAATTGTATCCGAGGAATATTTTGAATCGGCAAAGAGCCCCAAGGGCTGACCGGTTGCTCCGAGGGTAGATTCAACCTCACCGGACCTGGCGATCAGGAAACCGGGAACATGTCCGGCGCTGGCATAGGAGAGGGTTTTCCCGTACGGATCGAGGCAGCAGAGCAACAGGGTGACAAAATGGCCGCACTCCAGGTCGGGTGCAAGCAATTGATTGACATTTGAGAGTATTTCGGCCAGGTCGGTACTCCCTCTGGCAAATGAACGCAGATAAGCGCGCGTTTCCGCCATCACCAAAGCCGTACCTATCCCATGGCCGCAGACATCGCCGACCGCGATACAGAGACGACCATCCGGCATCTTAATAAAATCAAAATAGTCGCCGCCGGTTTCTTCGGCGGGGTAAGCTGCCCCGGCGATATCGTACCCCGGCACCGAGGCCGATACGCCATAGAATCGCTGCTGCACTTCGCGGGCCAGAAGCAACCTCGCCTCCTGCTCTTTCCTCTCTATCAGGTCAGTGATATCTTTCAGAACCGAGACAAAGTGCGTGATATTTCCATCTTTATCCCTCATAGGGGTGATTGTCTGCTGGGCCCAGTAGTGCGAACCATCTTTTCTTTTATTGACAATGGTGCCGCGGAACGGTTGGCCCTGAAGAATCCGGCTCCAGAGATTCCGATAAAATGCCTCATCCTGCTTTCCCGATTTGAGAAGCTGCGGCGTATTTCCAATGGCCTCTTCCCGGCTGAAACCGGTCGTGGTCTCGAAAGCAGGATTGACATATTCGATAATTCCGCGCCGATTCGTAATAATGACACTGTCCGCGGTCTGCTCGAGAGCGGTATGGAGTCGCTCATAGACCTCAATTTTATCCCGCGCCCGGTAGAATTCCGTGATATCGCGAAAAACAACCATCCCGCCCCAAATATTCCCCTCTTCATCTATCAGCGGCTCGCTCTTGACTTTTACCCATGCCCCCGAGGGATTTTCGGAATGCCTTATATAAATCAACTCATCAACAGCTTTTGTGCTCTGCACGTCACGAAACAGCGGCAACCGGTCGGACGGGTAGGGCGTAATCGTGTCGGAATGGAAGCAACTGTAATTGGCAACCCAGACCGAGGGATTTAATTCCTTCACCCCTGCCCCCAGTATCCTCTCGGCGGCGGGGTTAGAAAGCAGGAACAGGCCGTCACGGTCGGTGACAATTACTCCGTCATCGATACCCTTTATGGCGGTTTTCAGGATATTGATTTCTTTCTGCAGGGTCACGTCGTCCACAGTAATAAGATTATTGACACTTATTACGGCTTTGGGGGCGCTTCGTTGGGCTTATTTTCATCATCCTTTTCGGGCTTTTGACCGGCTGCCATCCGGAACTTTCAGACCAATCTGCCGGCCAATTTGCCAGAATGAGACAAAACACGGTATCTACTCTACTATGAGTGGATTTCGGGAGGAATTTCTACCTGCGGCTGATCGACAGACAAGAATGTTTTTCTTACCGCTTGATTAGGGCATTTTTGATTACCCCGACGAAGCAGATAATCCATCCGACAGGATAGGGCAGAATGATCAGCCCCCACCAGAGCGAAAGCCCGGCGCTGCCGCCAATGCCGCCGAACATGCTTAATATAAACAGCGCGCCGACACCGATCGCTATTAGCGCGAATGCCCAGTAGAGGAGGCGACGGTGTCGTGACTTGCCCAGAAAGGCGCCGAGTGCAACCATGCCGCTGCCGGGGAGGATGATGAGCGAGCCCTCAAGCGGGTCAATGGCTCCGAGCAGCATGGCCAGAAGACCGACAATGACCAGAATGCGGGGCCAGAATTCATGTGCGTTCATAAAGTCCTTCCGGATGCCAACATCTGTTTATATGATTTTGACAAAACAGGCGGGCGCTTCCTTCTTACAGGTTATCAACTCTGTTGCAGGCCCAAATTACCGAATCCGGCGCAGGTGTCAAGTTTAATTCCGGTCATACACTTGAAACACGATAGCGGCAATTCATGGAGCATAAAAGGGCCGTTATTCCTGAGAGTAGCTTTAAAGCCTCACGCCTTACGGCTGCGGGTAATATCATATTCTTGAAGTCATATCTTGTATTCAGGGCCGCTCTTTATTACCTTGCCTGCCTGATGATCTCCAGCATGAGTCATACTTATGGATCCCTCGCAATACTATCTCGGTAATACGCTGGCTCTTCTGGCCGCACTGGTCTGGGCCTTTGCTGTGATCATGTTCAAGAAGAGCGGCGAGCAGGTGCAGCCGATCGCTCTCAATCTGTTCAAGAACCTCCTCTCCTTTTTCCTGATCATCCCCACGACCATGATATTCGGCCAAACATTGCTTCACCATGCCCCCGCCGGAGATTACTGGCGATTGATTCTTTCGGGGGCGCTCGGCATTGGTATCGCCGACACGCTGTTTCTGCAGAGTCTCAACCTTCTGGGGGCGGGCCTTTCGGCAATTGTCAATTGCCTTTACAGCCCTTTTATCGTTCTTCTTTCCTTTCTCTGGCTTGGCGAGCATCTCAGTTTTTTGCAACTGGGCGGAGTTCTTCTCATCATTTTGGCGGTGCTGACCACCACCGGAATCAACGGAAAAGGTGCAATCAGTTGGAGGAATCTTTGGCTGGGGATTTTATGGGGGGTGTTGGCGATTGTGGCCAATGGCCTTGGAGTTGTCATTGTTAAACCTGTGCTGGAAAAATCACCGCTTCTCTGGGTCACGGAAGTCCGCCTTCTCAGCGGCATCGCGGTGTTGGCGATAGCCCTGCTGTTCCACCCCGGCAGGAGGGGAATAATGCTGCCCAAGATCACTCCTCGCGGATTTCTCTATACTCTTTCAGGCTCTTTTGCCGGGGCTTACCTTTCCATGATTATCTGGCTGGGGGCAATGAAACTGACTCAGGCCTCAATAGTCGGGCCGATCAGCCAGACCAGCAATGTTTTTATCTTTCTCTTTGCGGCCCTTTTTCTTAAGGAAAAAGTGGACCGCCTGCGGGTATTTGGTATCATATTGGCCGTCTCCGGCTCGCTTCTGGTGGCATTCGGCTAATCTTGTATTAAGTAATTATCTAACAACAACATAATTGACAATCTGGGGTTGACTGCTTTCTCTTTGCTAAGCAGCAGATAAACCCCTGAAGATTGTTATTATTGACATTTTTATTAAATATATTTAATAATACTTGACATATTATTAATATTATTGATATTTCTACTAAACAAAATTAATTATATTCCGTATATTGGAATGAAAGAAATAATTTATGGAGTTGTTATGGCTAAAGAATGGCAGGAACTAAGCAGGTTGGCCCTGGGGAAACCCTTTACCATCGAGAAGGTTCATCTTACCGGTGAGGAAATTTCTATCGAGGGAAGTTTCGAGCTCCCTCCTCTGGCGCGCCTCTCTATGGAGGACCAGGTATTCGTGGCTGCTTTTGTCCGATACCATGGGTCAATCAAAGAGATGGAGGGGCTCTTCGGTGTGAGCTACCCGACTATCAAAAATCGGCTGAACCGTATTGCCGAGCAACTGGAGTTTGTCAAGATCATGTCGGCGCCGCCCCAGAATGATGTTCTGTCTTCACTGGATCGGGGCGAAATAACGGTTGAGGAAGCCTTGGAGCAATTGAAAAAGCAATCATGAACGGTATTATCCGTTTGCGAAAGGAGCTGAACCATGAGTATCAATCGTCGCAAAGTTCTGGAGATGCTGGCGGCGGGCATTATAACCGCCCTGGAAGCCGAACAGCTTATCGGTACTTTGGAGAAAATCGGCAAATCCATCAAGGAACGCACGGTGCATTTTGGTATTTATGATTTTCGGCCGGAGTTCCTGGTGAGATAGCAGTGAAAATGGCCGGTGATTGGAAATCACTGGCAAGAATCAAATGCGAAACGGTACCATTGGAATGCGAGAAAAGGAATGATTTCGATAAAGGAGTAATGTTATGAGTAACGAACGTCGTCAGATACTGGAAATGCTGGCCGCCGGCAAAATCACCGCGGCCGAAGCGGAGGGACTGCTGGATGCTATAAGCAAGCGGTCGTCAGACTCATCTTCGGATGAGAGCGGCTCACCGCAGAAGAAAAAGCCGAAATTCATTCGCATCTTCGTGGAGCCGGGCAGTAATTCGGAACGGGGGAAACGGGTCAATATTCGCATCCCTTTGATGTTGGTGCGGGCCGGGATGAAGATGTCTTCTTTCATTCCCGACAATGCAAAGGAAAAGGTCGATGAAGCACTTCGAGACAAAGGTATCAATATCAATCTTTCCAGCATGAAGCAGGAGCAGTTTGAGGAAGTCGTCGAGGCATTAAGGGAAATGGATATTGAAGTCGAAGAGGGAGGCGATAAGGTGCATATCCGCTGCGAATGATAGTTGCCCGGTATTAGGCGACAATAACAATCCGCTTTAATTTCTACCCGGCCGCGTGGGGGCCATTGATTCCAGCAATTAGAATTCGGCTTCCTTCAAAGCGGAAGCCGAATCCTTATCATATTCCAAAGTTCTTGACAAAATAATTTTTTTATCTTAGTTGTATGAATCTAATGGAGATTGTTGGGTTGCGGGATTGGGTAAGGCACGAGCGAATTTCCGCCGGCCCGCTATTACCGGAATATTCGAATTGAAAATTGAAACCATTAATACCGAGAGGAGTCACATGCGTAAGTTGTTTACGATTTCAATCCTTTCAATCCTGTTTCTGGCGGTATCGGTTTTTGCAACCGGCCCGCTATTCAAAGGGCAGATCGTCTGTACCGGCGGCGATTATTACTATGCGATCTGCGCCGCCGAACTCGACAATGACGGCGACCCCGATCTGATAGCCTCCGATGTCGACAATAATAGTGTCAATGTATTTTTGACCCAGGCCGACGGCAGTTTCACCGAACCGGTATCTTATAATATCAACGGTTCCTCTTATGCCATTGCTTCGGGGGACTTTAATGGCGATGGATATAATGATATTGTTGTCAACCGCGAAATCGGTTATGATGAATACCTGGGCGTCTTAATAAATAATGGTGACGGCACCTTTAAGCCCCCGGTCGATTATGAGGCTTATAATGATGCCGACGATATTGTCACCGCCGATTTTGACGGCGATGATAATATCGATATCCTTGCCAGCACTCATCAATATGCCGAGCTCTATATAAATAATGGCGACGGCACCTTTGCCACGGCGATTGACATTGCGGCAGCCTATAATATGAACACCGGATTGGCCGCGGCCGATTTCGACGGTGACAATGACATCGACTTTGCCATTAATAACTACGAGTTCGACAGCACCCAGGTTTTCCTCAATGACGGTTCCGGCGGATTTGCTGCCGGTGTCCGCTACCCATCCTATAGCGCCCCAAATGGACTGGAGGCGGCATTACTTAATAATGATGCATATCCCGATCTGATAATTACCAATAACAGTACTAATAAGGTTACCATTCTTCTTAATGATGGCGATGGAACTTTTGCCGCCCCGGTTCAGTATACTGTCGGCAGTGGGGCCTACCAGGCCGCCCCCGGCGATTATGATGGTGATGGTAATATCGATATTGCTGTTTCTACCTGGGCCGGAAAGGGAGTCTCACTCCTTTTCAACAATGGCGATGGGACTTTTGGGGCCGCCGTCCATTATAAAGATGCTGAATCCCCGGCCCTGACTTCAGGTGATTTCGATAAGGATGGTTTCCTCGATCTCGCCGTGGCCACAGGGTTTGATCTCATAATAATTATGTACAACAATGGCGACGGTTCTTTCTACGTCAATCCCGGCCTGCCGGTTGGAACTTATGCTTGGTCGGTCGCGACCGGCGACTATGATAATGATGATGACGTTGATATGGCGGTGACCAATTTCACCTCCAATAATGTAACATTACTCTTGAACAACGGTGATAGTACTTTCAACACCCTTGTTTTTGCCGGACTTCCGACCGGCGCCGGCCCCAAAGGAATAACCATGGCCGATATAGATGGTAATGTCAATATTAGTGTGGAAATTGGTATATCCTTTTTTTCATTTATTTAGGCTGCTTTTTGTATCATGTTTTTGATGGTTTTTATTATTTCATTGTTTCTGTGCCATTTATGATTGAAATAGTTGAATAAAGCAT
>JAPLUR010000129.1 GCA_026397505.1 Candidatus Zixiibacteriota bacterium | reverse complement strand
CCGATGATCCTCTGGAATGAAAGTCTCCAGCGGCGGCAAAAGCATCATCTCATATCCTAAACGTTCACGTTTTGTTTGCATAAACCTATATAACAAATCCACCCCCTCAAAAAACAAGACTTTTTCAACAGTCCCCTTCGTCTGGGGTTCCGCCCTACTTGACTGGGCTGACAATCGGTGGAGTGTTCAAACAACCGTTACCCGAGCGCCTCCGAGGTCGGTGAAACGTCCTTTTCCCCCACTCCGTTTCGCCGCAATGTAACGATAGCTGACTGCGTGGGATTCGAGGTCTATCAGCCCGAGGAACTGCCCGAAAAAATCCCACTCATCAAGCGCCGAAGCGTCTGGCCGTGATCCGTCGAGTCGGATTGGATACCAGTCGAGGCGCTGCATTTGTGCGTCGACAAACGAAGGCCTCTCAATAGCGCGCAGGAGGTCGATGTACCATGTGCCACCATCCAGCATCCGAAGAGTATCCTGATCGTCCGGACTCACGGTGCGCCGAATTGGTGACATAGTGAAATTCAGCACTGAAGTTGGTCGGTGCGTCCTGAGCAGGTCTCCGCGGATAAGGTTGCTGTGATGTACATCACCACCAATTAGGCATATGAATCGCTTCCGCGTTGTACCACGTCCATCGGCCAAATCCTCGAGGAGACTGAGCATGCGGTTAAAACTCGAAGGAAAGGCCGACCAGAGTTCGGCGTCTGCAAACTCAATGAGGGCCGGCATGAACCGGTCTATGACAACCTCGCTGCCCACGGCACCTGCAAGAGCGCCTACCACAACACCAGGCGGACCGGCGATCAGTCCGCCGACAATACCGCCCACGATGGCCCCGAGGCCGGATGCAGGGTTGCCCTCAATGCTTTCGGCTGCACGGCTCAGCAGATCATGCATTGGGTGGGGGACGAGCACCGGTCCAGGTACTACCAACACAACCTTGCGACTGCGCGTATCTTTTGCGAGCGCGACGTAATCATTCCAGGTTTCATCATCCATCAATAGACGTCTGCCCGTCAACTTTCGTGACATCCGCGTGTCGCCGACGACGAGTCGCGTATCCGCAATGTCGATTGCATATAGCCAGCGCTCTCTCGTCGATCCGCGGACCAGGCGGTCAAAGGTCGACCCAAGTTGGTGGGTCGCGTTGGGAGCCACCGCGGGGTACAGCATCGCCAAGGGCCGCATGCGCGGATCCGTGGGCCAGTGCTTTGGTGAAAGGTTACCTGCGCCCTGGTAGACCCAGTAGGCAAGAAGCCCGTCTGAGATCCTTCGTCGCCAGCCAGGCGTATCCGCTGCACGAACCCAATCCGCCGATATGTTCCAGTCGTCGATGATCTCGTGGTCATCGTAGATCATGAACGAGGGAATGCAGGAGAGTGCCCATCGCACTAGAGGCGTCGCTGTCCACGCCTCGCGATAAATCGCCGCGTACTCATCGAAATTTGTGGGTTTTGGTGGGGTGACACTGTTCCTCGGGCTCGGTGAGCTGATGCATTTTCCACAAACGATGCATTTTGCCGGATTTGACATGGCTGCACTCCCACCGCATTTGAATGCGGAACCAAGGGTTGTCGAGAACGGGCCGTCTCCGTAGATCTGGTCGCCGGTGAACAGAAACAGGCGTGGCCAGCGTTGATGCTCTGCAGCAGCGGTACGCACCATGTCTTCCGCGAAGAGGCGTAATGCGTCCTCTCCCTCAATCACACCTAGCGGATCGCCGGGTGGTATGCCGGCGCGGCATGAACCAAAGCAGATCCGCAACGGCACGATAGCAAACTGCGGTAGTGTGCGAAAGGCACTTGGTAGGTGTGTTCCGGCCAGCTTCGCGTCAGGCCACAGTCGCCGCCGACCCGAACCGTAAACGCAATATAACTCATATCGATACCATGTGTCCGGCAATAGGAATGGGCAGGCAATCCAGGCATAATATCCGCTGTGGATCTGAACTGGTCGTGCCCGAATCACGCTCGTTGCCCCTGTCCCGGTTGAGCCTTCCGGTGCCAGTTCGAATTCGAGCTCGCAATCGCGATCTAGTTCGACCCAAACAACCGCGTTTTGGGTATCGACATAGCGGACCAATGGCCCGCAGCGGAGCAATGGTAACCCGCTCATGGTTGGCTGACCGGCGGAACATCACTGAGCAAACACTCTCCCGCGACCGGCTCGATGTGTGTGCCCATGAATAAGTGCACATCGCGTTTTTTGAACCTCAGTTCCAAGTTAAGGAACTTCTCTATTCGTTCGATGCTTTCCAGATACTTTTTGCTCGCTTTTTCCATGCGCAACGCCTTCTCTGCGATATTTCCGCCGGCCAGAGGCACGTAGATAGCCTTGCCTTGTACCTGCGTGCGAGACCAGACCAATGCGTTCTGTAAATCAGTGCTTCCTGCGCGCTTACCGGCGGCTGTGCCCAATGCATTGAGCATGGCCGGCTGCAATGCGTCGAGATCGCGACGCGCGTACAGGTATCGCAGGTAGCGCTTGGCATAGAACTCAGCGTTCGCGTTGAGGTGCTCGGTGAGCGGCGAAACCGCCTTAATTGTTTTGCGAACTGGCACCTCATCCTGTAAACCGAGCTCGGACGAGGCGATAGAGATGATTCGCGGATCGGCAACCTGACGCTGTATGAAGTCCCCAAGACGGGCGCTCAAGGCTGTTTGCTTGAACCGCGGGTGCATCAGTTCCAACACCAAACCGTGATGGAAGTGGAGGAGGCCTGTCACTACCTCGAAGCGGCGAAAAACCGGAATGAATCGTAGCTGCAATGAACGGTCACGGTATGGATTGACAAATGTCCGCGAAACTGTTCGTTCGAACATGCTGCTTCGACTGGTCGTCGTCTCAGTTACCATTCGGTGGCTCTCTGAACGAGTCACTGATTCAAGTACCTCTTCGACCGCGCCCTGCGCTTCAGCATTGCCCGTACCGGGGCCGCCGTCATCAGAGTCCCCGAGCCACGCTTCGACCGCATCGACAACGAAGTCGACCACGGCCGTCGGTCCGCCGACTACCACATCAACAATGTCGCCCAAAGTCTCCCAAAAGCTACCGAATTTATTGACATACCGGGTTCCAAACGAAATCGTATCCGAAAGATCGAGTCCTTCCCGATCTTTCATCTGCGAAGCAGGTCCGCTCGAAGTCACAACCTCTGACATTTCAATAGCATCCTGTACCAAGCGCATGAAGTCAACCTGTTCGACCTGACGCGTATCGAGAGTCATGGGTTCACCGGGAGCGAGCCCAATTACGCTTCGCACTGGCGCCATGCAGGCCTCCTGCGGGACCCATCGCTGCAGATAGACGAATTGGCAGTAGGGGCGCAGGATAGCCTTCCCGCCTATATCACCGATTCCGACGTCGCCGGGGACGGCCAGTGGGGGGCCCTGCAAAGTCTGATTAATCAGTATGCGACCATCGAGTTTGGTGCAAGGCTTGTACGGACTACAGAATTGTTCTGCCATGGTTTTGCTCCTTTTCTAAGTGTTCAGATATTAATCGATTATCACGGTGTCTCATGCGGGGCTAAAGCCAGCCTCCCATACTAGTTGAAGTCAATCAATTTGCCCGTTTACAGGTGTTACGCCGATAGCTTCAGCATAAGCCACCTGGCCGACTATTATAGTACCCGAAGTCTGTCAATGAAATTTGCAGACGTAATATAAAGGTGTCAAATCTCAAGTCAAGGGCAAAACATAAATATTTGTGGACAGCTGATGACCTGGGGCTATTAGAAAAGTATATTGGTTGACCAGATCTCAATCCTGCCGCAAGGTCGATCTGAGGACCGCCTGTTCACCTGCCTTGATTTGTGGATCGGGAACAAAGAAGGGCGAACACCCGCCAACGGCGGATTCGCCCTTACATAAAGCCAATATTCCATTCTGTCCCGGCATTGACCGGGCGCTTGATTTTGGGGGGCAAAAGGGGTATCATGGGGGCGAAAGTATCGGGAAAGGAAAGAGGTATCAAGTTCTCAAATGAAGATACCATTGCGGCCATAATCACGCCGCCGGGTGAGGGAGGTATCGGCGCGATCCGGATCGCCGGGCCGGAATCATCGTCAATTATATCCAGCATATTCCGCCCCGCCGAGCAATCCGTCACACCGCCTCTCCCCTTCCATCTGTACTATGGTCATATCGTGGACAAGGGCGGCAATGTTATCGATGAGGTGACCATGGTCGAGATGCCGGAGGGGAAATCGTACACCGGGCAGAAACAGGCCGAGATATTCTGTCACGGCGGACAATTTGTACTGCGGCAGATACTGAATCTTGTTTTCGCCCATGGCGCGCGTCCGGCCGAGCCGGGGGAATTCACACGGCGGGCTTTCCTGGCCGGGCGGATTGATCTGGCCCGCGCCGAGGCGGTGGCCGATTTGATTGCCTCAAAGACCGAATATGCTTATGCCGCCGCAAAGAATAATCTTCTGGGGGCGCTTTCGGAGCAGGTCGGACAAATTAGAAACCAGGCGTTGGACCTTCTCTCCGAAATCGAGGCCTCGGTCGATTACCCCGAGGAGGATATCGATACCGCCGACAAAGAGCGGCTGCTCGTTTCACTTGATAAGATTATCGAGGAGATCACCGAGCTGGCGACAACCTACCGCTCGGGGAGAATTATCAAGGAGGGGTACAAGATTGCGATCGCAGGGAGGCCGAACGCGGGGAAATCATCGCTTTTTAATCTTCTTCTCAACCAGAATCGCGCCATTGTGGCGCCGATCCCCGGCACCACGCGTGATTATCTGACCGAATGGATTGACCTTGAGGGTATCGCAGTATCTTTGACCGACACGGCGGGACTTCGCAAGGCGACCGGAATAATCGAAAAGGCCGGGCAGCGGTCGGCGCAGGAGATTATGGCCGGCTCGGATTTGGTGATCTGGATTGTAGATCTGACCAGAAGAAGTTGGGAGCAAGAACTGGAAACTGATTTGAAATCAATATCAAAAACCATTATATTGTTATTATACAATAAGATAGATAAATTGAACAAGGCGCAAAAAGAGAAACTTGAGGTCAAGTTGAAGGAACATTCGGGGGTTGTTTTTTCATGCGTGACCAGGGCCGGTCTGAAAGATTTACGGACTGAACTGGTAAGACGTATCAGCAATCAGATGCCGGATTTGACCGACCGGCTGGTGGTCACCTCGGAGCGGCATAAGAAGAAAATGGAAAATGCCCTGAAATACCTGCGCAAGGCGAAACGGAATATTGGCCGTGACGAATCGCCCGAGCTGGTGGCGTTTGAGCTTCGCCAGGGGATTAATGAGATTGACGAGATCACCGGCAGAGTATATAATGAAGAGATACTGGATCGGATTTTCTCGCGGTTTTGTATAGGGAAATAGCGGTTGTTTAACGTGAAACATTACGATTTTGACATAGTGGTGGTCGGCGGCGGGCATGCCGGAGTGGAAGCGGCGCTGGTCGCCTCACGGATGGGAAAGAAAGTCGGCCTGGTGACGATGGATAGGACCCGTCTGGCTCTGATGTCCTGCAACCCGGCCATTGGCGGGCTGGGGAAATCTCATATAGTCAAGGAGATAGATGCTCTGGGCGGATTGATGGGGAAGGCGATCGATGCCACCGGAATACAGTTCCGCAAGCTCAATTTGTCGCGCGGGGCGGCGGTTTGGTCGACCCGGGCGCAGGCTGACAGGATTGCTTATAACCATTTTGTCTGTCAGTTTGTGGAAGCGGATAGGAATGTCACTGTCATTGAGGCGACCGCTGGTGCGTTCCTGGTGGAAAATGGAAAGGCTGCCGGGATTGAAACCGAGGAGGGAGCGAGGGTTCTGGCCGGGGCGGTGATAGTCTGCTCGGGGACTTTTCTTGGGGGATTAATTCATATCGGGGAGAAACAGACGTTATCGGGGCGCCGGGGCGAGAAGGGAGCCTACAAGCTAAGCGATTCTTTTCGCGCCTTGGGATTTGAGGTGGGGCGTCTCAAGACCGGCACGCCGCCCCGTTTGGATGCCAGAACGATCGATTTTGACCGCTGCCAGGTCCAGCCGGGGGATATTCCAATTCCGTTTTTCTCTTATACCACAAAAGCTTACGATTTTGCACAGATTCCCTGCCATCTGACTTATACGACCGAAAAGACAAAGGAAATCATCTCAAGGAATCTTCATCGCTCGCCGATTTTCTCAGGGCAGATCACATCGCGGGGGCCGAGATACTGCCCCTCGATTGAGGACAAAATCCACCGTTTCAGCGACAAGCCGCGACATCAGATATTTCTCGAACCGGAGGGGAACGGAACGGATGAGATCTACCCCAACGGCTTTTCGACCTCGCTTCCCGAGGAGGTGCAGCGGGAGGCGATTCGATCGGTAATTGGATTGGAGAAAGCTAAAATGACGAAGCCGGGGTATGCGGTCGAATATGATTATTGCCCGGCCTATCAGATTAAAGCTTCGCTGGAGACAAAGTTGGTGAAAGGTCTGTTTTTGGCCGGGCAGATAAATGGGACTTCGGGATATGAAGAGGCGGCCGGTCAGGGAATAATGGCCGGCATAAACGCCGTGCTGAAAATCGAGAAAGAGCCACCGTTTATACTTGACCGGGCCGAGGCTTATCTTGCGGTGATGATTGATGATTTGATAACTCATTCTACGACCGAACCTTACCGCATGTTCACCTCGCGGGCCGAATACCGGCTGGGGATACGTGAGGATAATGCCCGGGACCGGCTGTTTCATCATGCAAAGAAATATCGATTGATCCCGGTTGAAGATTACGAACAGTTTATCGGGCTTCAGGAGGAGACCAAAAAGCATATTGCGATGCTGAAGAAGAGTGTCGTGCCAGTGGCGAAACTGGATGAGTTATCGAAATATTTCGTTCGGCGCGAGAGTGTCGCCCTAGCCGATCTTCTGAGGATCCCCGGTGTAAGGCATCAGGATATATGGCCGTTTATTGAGGTTTTCTCGGGTACCGAGGAGAACAGGAGCGAAATTGCCGAGCGAGCGGCTATTTTTATCCGGTATGAAGGATATATCCGGAAACAGGAGCGGGAAGTTGAGAAATTCCGGAAAATGGAGAATGAATTGATTCCTGCCGATCTTCCCTTTTTGGCTCTATCCGGTCTCCGGAGCGAGGCCAAAGAGAAATTCAATCGTTTCCGGCCCACATCGCTGGGACAGGCCGGGCGGATAGAGGGGGTCACCAGCGGGGACTTGGCAGCCCTGTCAATTCATGTAAGAAAATACTATCTTCAGCAAGGGAAAGCCGGTTTGGGGGAACATAGTTGAATTCCGATATCTCAAAGAACATTCCGCATTTTTCATCGCAAGTCATATTCAGTAAATACGATACATCCGGCAGGCTGTCCGCCTATCTTCAAGATATTCTGGCTTACAACAAGAAAGTCAACCTTGTTTCACGTGAAACATCCTACGATGATCTGGTTCGAATAGCGGCCGACTGCCTGGTTCCTTTCGAGCTTATAGCGGCCCCAATGGGGAAGATATTTGATATAGGCGCCGGGGCAGGATTTCCCTCACTGGTACTATTGCTAGGTTTCTCCGGGCTGGAGGGGGTTATTTTCGAAAGAACCGGGAAAAAGGCGCTTTTTCTGGAAAGCATGGTCAGAGGATACGATCTGAATGCCGAGATAATTTCCGGCGATTTCCTTACCGTTTCGGGAGATCTTCCCTCGGAATCCTTTGACTATGGTTTTATGAAATACGTGCATCTGGATAAGAAAATTCTCTCCACCGCTCTTCTTCTTCTGAAGCATTCCGGTTGTTTTATTTATTATTCCCGCTCTGATTTTCTTTCGGCGGAAATGTCCGAGGGAATTGTGGTTCGGGCACTTCCATACTATCTTGATGACCAAAAACAAGTTCACACAATTTCTATCTTTTCTACCGAGCCATAAGATTTCTCTTGCACATTTAATCTGAACATCTTAATCTGCCGGGGTATAACTAATAACCAAACGTTTTGCTGAGGTGATAGTGGCACGAATCATGGCTGTGGCCAATCAGAAGGGTGGGGTCGGGAAAACCACGACCGCGGTTAATCTTTCTTCCTGTCTGGCGGTGGCGGAGAAAAAGACTTTGCTCATCGATTTCGATCCCCAGGCGAACACCACCTCCGGAGTGGGGCTGGACAAAGCAAAATTGGAATCGGCGGTCTATGATGTCCTTGTTGGTCGGAAGCGGCTGCTCGACGTGATAATGCCGACCGACTTGTCCTTTTTGAATGTGGCACCGTCATCGATCGCCCTGGTGGGGGCCGAGGTGGAGATGGTGGCGATGATGTCGCGAGAGAGAATTCTGGCCGCGGCTTTAAAAGAGGTAATTCCGCTGTACGATTATATCATCATTGACTGTCCACCCTCGCTGGGACTTCTCACGGTCAACGCCCTGACCGCGGCGCACTCGGTGATTATCCCGATTCAGTGCGAGTACTATGCCCTGGAGGGCCTGGGGCAGCTTCTGCACACCATACAGCTGGTGCAGAAGAATCTCAATCCGGCGCTGGAGATCGAGGGGGTGCTTCTGACCATGTTCGACGGGCGTCTCAATCTTTCACGTCAGGTGGCCGATGAGGCGCGCCGGTTTTTCAGCGGCCGGGTGTACAGTACGGTCATCAATCGCAACGTGCGGCTCTCCGAGGCGCCCAGTTTCGGCAAGCCGATCATCTTGTATGATATACTTTCAACAGGAGCGGAAAACTATATGGCTTTGACCAAGGAGGTGTTGAGCCGATGAGCGGAAAAGTTGTCCTGGGGCGGGGATTGGAAGCATTAATCCCGACTCAGACCGATAGTACAGTCCAGAGCGGCGTTTTCCGGAATGTCCCCCTCGATATGATTATCCCCAATCCGATGCAGCCGCGGCGGAAGTTCGAGGAGACCTCACTGCAGGAACTGGCCGAATCGTTCAAGAGCCAGGGGGTGCTGCAACCGATAATTGTCAAAAAGAACGATAACGGATATATTCTGATCGCGGGCGAGCGGCGTTACCGGGCGGCCCGCCTGGCCGGGCTGGAAAATATTCCGGCGATTATTGCCGAGGAAAAAGACGAATCGGACATGCTGCAGATGGCGCTGGTGGAGAATCTTCAGCGCGAGGATCTCAATCCTCTGGATGCGGCGGAAGGGTTCCGGAAATTGATGGATGATGCCGGCCTGACTCAGAACCAGCTTGGCTCCAAGGTCGGCAAGAGCCGCTCCGCGGTGGCCAACAGTTTGCGGCTTCTGGATCTGCCGGAAAATATTAAAGAGATGATCCGCGCCGGCAAATTGACCGAGGGGCATGCCCGGGCCATTCTTTCGATTGATGACGATCTGGCGCGGGTGCGTCTGGCCGAGAGGATTGTTACCGAAAATCTTTCGGTACGCCTGGCCGAGGACACGGCGCGGGGAGTCAAGAAAAGAAAACTGGTTCCCAGAAGAAAGCTTCCGATCCTCGTGGAGACCGAAAATTACCTGAAGCAGCTGCTGGGAACGGCGGTCAAGATCACCCCCGGATTGAAACGCGGGAGGATCGAGATCGATTATTACGGTGATGAAGACCTGGAAAGAATACTGGAACTATTCCGGAAGATAGATTGAGGCCATGGGACAGGTAAAGTACTATAACCTGATGATTGTATCGGACGGAGTGGCGACGCCGTTCGGATTTCGTATCAAGGCCTCGGTATTGAAAGCGGCGCTGGCGGCTCTGATTGTTCTGCTGCTACTGCTCCTTGTCTTTTTTATCAACTACGGCCGGATTCTGGTGCGCGCCTCCAAAACGGAACGTCTGGAGAAGGAGAATGAATCGCTGCGTCTCTATAAGTACAAACTGGGACTTCTGGAGGCGAACATGAAGGAGACCCGGGCCGTGGTTGACAGGATCGCCAAGATCGCCGGCGTCGATATCGAACTGCCGGAACTTCCGCCCGACTCGATCCTGTTTGCGACTATTGAGGGGCAGTCATCGGAGGCGCTGATGCACGGTGATTCACTGACTGACGGCCGCCCGCACGGTTTGCCGCTCAAAGGATTTATGACCCGCGGTTACAGCGATGATTCCGCCGACTATCATTCCGGGATCGATATCGCCGCGGCGATCGGCACGCCGGTTCTGGCGACGGCGACCGGAAACGTGGTCTTTGCCGGGTACGATTCCACTTACGGCCTGACCGTGATCATCGAGCATGCCGACAATATTTCTTCATTATACGGTCATAACAGTGAGCTTCTGGCGAGACCCGGAGACAATGTGCAGACGGGAACCCGCATTGCACTATCGGGCAATACCGGGCGCTCCACGGCGCCGCATTTGCACTATGAAATCAGGGAACTTGGAAAATCAATCAACCCTTTAAAATATATTACGGACGATGAAATATCCAACAAACAAAACTGAGGGTGGGATAATGAACACCATTATCGGCAAAGATGCCGTGTTCACCGGCACACTGGATGTGAAAGGGGCGGTACGTATCGATGGTACCATTAAGGGAAAAGTGATCTGCTCGGACACGGTCACGGTCGGTACCGGCGGGTATGTTGAAGCCGATATCGAAGCGGCGGCGGCGGTGGTGGCCGGAAAAATCAGCGGCAATCTGCATGCCACCGAACGGGTCGAGCTTCAGGCCAAATCCGATGTCGAAGGCGACATCAAGACCAAATCACTGGTGGTGGAGCAGGGTGCGCTTTTCTGCGGCGCCTGCCGGATGAAAGAGGGAAAATCGGAGTTGAGTTTTCTCCCACCTCGTGAAGAAGAAGAGACGATTCTGCTCAGAGACAGAATTAAGGATGATTCCCGCAAGTAGAGACGCGGCCGGAAATTAACAGGGTGTGGATAATTTCGCCGAATTGTGGATATGCCCACAACTTTATATAGGACAATTCATTGTCGGCGAATTATAAAGCCCGAAATGATGAGTTTTTCCACAACTTTCGGATTTGAATAGACTTAGAGATTCGCCGGTTACGATTCGTTTCCCGGCCCATTTATTGAGATTAATAGCAGCAGGTGTAAAGAGACCTTGGAGGAATATAGGGAATGGTAGAAAATAGGAGTGATCTTCAAGCAGTCGAGCAACTTAATGACGCTCATGATAAAATAAGGGAGGAGATTAAGAAGGTAATAATAGGCCAGGATAAAGTAATTGAACAACTTATGATAGCCCTGCTGTCCGCGGGGCATTGTCTTCTGGTGGGTGTCCCCGGGCTGGCCAAGACCCTCCTTATCTCGACTTTGGCCAATATCCTGGATCTGAAATTCAACCGGATTCAGTTTACGCCCGATTTGATGCCATCGGATATTACCGGCACGGAGATTATTGAGGAAGACAAAGTATCCGGCCAGCGTTCGTTCAGATATGTCAAGGGACCTGTCTTTGCGAATGCCATTCTGGCAGACGAGATAAATAGAACCCCGCCAAAGACTCAGGCGGCATTGCTGCAAGCCATGCAGGAACATGAAGTTACAGCGGCGGGGCATACTTTCAAACTGGATGAGCCATTTTTTGTGCTGGCGACTCAGAATCCGATTGAGCAGGAGGGAACCTATCCTTTGCCCGAGGCCCAGCTGGATCGATTCATGTTTAATGTATATGTTGATTACCCTTCGGAGTCGGAAGAGCATATGATAGTCAAGACGACAACAGTGACAGCCAAGCACAGTCTCAATAAAATATTGAATGCCGGCGAGATAATTAATCTTCAGCAATTGGTTCGCCGGGTGCCGGTTTCGGATCATCTGATACAATATGCGGTTGCTATTTCGCGCGCCACCCGCCCCAATGATGATCACGCCCCGGATTATATCAAAAATTGGGTCTCCTGGGGGGCCGGGCCGAGAGCCTCACAGTATATGATTCTGGCCGCCAAAACCCGCGCCATTCTCGACGGCCGCCCGACACCGGGGCCGGAGGATGTCCGTTTTGCGGCGCTTCCGGTACTGCGGCACCGGATTGTCACCTCGTTCAATGCCGAAGCGGATGGAGTTGGTACGCCGCAGATAGTGCAAAAGTTATTGGAAACCGTCAAGGTACAGGGGTAAACCAATTATTTTGTCATTGTGCTATATGATATATACCGTGCTTGCACCGTATTTCGGGCGATTGTCGAAATAATGATGCGAGTTCGAACAGAATCAATATCAGGGAGCGTGGAGTGGCATTAACAGGGACAGAATAGTAACCTATGGAGGGTATAATTAGAAATGGCTATGTGGAATAACTTCAATCTTACCATGCTTCCCCCTAACGGGAAACTGTTTGTGGGATTGTTCACGGCACTAATGCTGGCGGTGTTTCTCTGGGCGGGGACACTGGCAACGATCGAATCGGGAATATTCGGCAATGAAGAAGATCAGCAGGCAGCAGTACAGGCTTATGATTATCAGTCGGATATGGAAACGATTATGGCCGACTCCGAGGCGGTGACCGCACCCAACTGGGCCGACTCGGGGCAAGAGGAACCGATCGATCAGAATGATCTGGCCGATTTCACACCCGCACAACAGCCCAAATCGACCTGGGAGACATTTGTCGAGAATTTTAAACTGTCTCATGTGCATCTGAATGGCCATACGGCGTTGTTCTTTGCGCTCGGGGTCGTATTCTTTTTCTCGACCGTGCCGGATAAAACAAAGAAATTGCTGTACCTTGTATTTGGAATATCGATTCTAATACACGCCATTGGGTTGGCCGGATTGGATTCATGTATCTATGGCAAGATACTGGTTTATGTGGGCGGAGCCCCGCTTCTGGCCTCGATATTGTTCATGGTTTACAGGATATTCGGGGATTTGAGAAAGAGGGAAGGCACCAAGCAATAGAGAAGTTGTCGGGTTTCTCATCCCGTCTGCGACAGGATATCGGAACCCGACCTATAGAATAGAATAATAATGGAAATGCCATACCGCAAATACCTTGACCCGGAGATGGTCGGGAAACTGAAAGGGATGGAACTTCGCGCCCGGATGGTGGTGGAGGGGTTTATCGCCGGGCTGCATAAGTCGCCATACCACGGTTTCTCGGTCGAGTTTGCCGAACACCGGCAGTACATGCCGGGGGATAATATCCGCGATATCGACTGGAAAGTGTTCGCCAAATCGGACAGGTACTATATCAAGCAGTACGAAGAGGAAACCAATCTCAAAGGGTATATTCTGCTCGACTGCTCGGCCTCGATGGGGTATTCCTCGGGCGGGGCGGTGAAGCTCGATTACGCCGCGATGCTTTCGGCGGCGCTGTCGTTTTTGATGCTTAAACAGCGCGATGCGGTGGGGCTGGTGACGTTCGATGAGAAGATACGGCGGTATGTCCCGCCGCGAAGCAAAAGCGGCCACCTGCACGTGCTTTTGCAGGAACTGGCCAATCAGAAAGCCTCGGATAAGACCGATGTGGCGGCGGCGCTGCATGAAATGGCCGAGCGGATCAACCGTCGCGGGCTGATTATTATCCTGTCCGATCTTCTCGATGAGCCGGAGAAAATCATCTCGGGGCTGAAACATTTCCGTCATAAGAAGCATGAGGTTATTCTGTTTCATGTTCTCGACCCGCGCGAGCGCGATTTTGCTTTTCCCTCGGAGGCGATTTTTAAGGACCTGGAGACCGGCGAGGAGATAACGACCCTTCCCTGGCAGATAAAGAAGCATTTTGCGCGGATGTCGAAAGAGTATTCCGAGAAGATTGCCGCTGCATGCCGCGAGAGCCGGATCGATTACCATTTGATAGACACAACGGTGCCGTTCGATTATGCTCTCTATGCCTTTCTGGCCAAGAGAGAGAAATTGTACTGAGTTATCATAGTTGTATTGATCCTTAGTAGGTCAGGTCTCTTGCAGACCTGACACAATAATGTCAGGAGCGTAAAGCTCCTGACCTACCAAAACCACTACCACCGGCACCATCCTTCCTAATTGTTATTCAAGGAACCAATAGAATATCAATTGCATCAATATTCCGGCGCCGAAAAATATATCGCCCCAGATGAACAGTTTGAATCCGGCCCGGTATAGAGGTCGCGGCATTTCCAGAATTTTAACAGACGGCCGGTGCCCACGCCGGTAATACCCGGATGATCCGGCACCCGGTACCATAACGACCACAAAAGCAGGATAATTCCGGTCATCCGTGAAAGAAACCCGATAAGAATTACTATTATACGCATAAGACCCCCGATATTTAATTATTCTAAAGAAATTTGAGCACCTCATCATGCAGGCGGGCGCGATAGTGCAGGCCGCCCGATTCCATCGTGGCGATTATTTTCTTGAAATTGTCGAATTCCGACAGATCGGCCAGTTTCGCCTCACGGATTTCTCCGATATCAACCGGGGCGATTTTGCCGGAGACGTGGCGGGCGGTAAAAACATGGCTTTCCCAGGGGATCAGTTTGGTACCGAAAGAGAAAGAGACATTGACCTGAAGGATATATTTCAATAGCTCCATCTTGACACCGGTTTCCTCGTAGACTTCGCGTTCCACCCCTTCAAGGAAATCCTCGTGCGGTTTCAGCCCCCCCGAGGGGGCGCGATACAAGCCCGGCGGGTAGTGATGCTTGGAGTTGACAATGACCTTATTTCCCTTGAAGATATAAAGGGTAATGTCATGGCATCGTCCATACGATTGAGTTGAGCGGATAAAATCATATTCCCGCGCATCGACCGGAGCGATCATCTTGATAACCGGCGGATAGCCGTACTTATCGGCTACCTCTCTGATCATGTGCGGCGTAAAATACATATCAGGCCAACAGCGGAATGATTTCCTTTTGCGTTGGAAGTGTCGTAATCTCCGGGCCGGATTCGGTCAGCATGACATCGATTTCGCTGCGCATACCGAATTCGGGAAGGTATATCCCCGGCTCGACGGAAAACAGATGGCCGGGGAGAAGCCGCCGCCGGTCCTCGGTTTCGAGATTATCGATATTCGGGCCGGGGCCATGGCACGATTCCAGTATGGAATGCCCGGTGCGGTGGAAGAAATAATCGCCGTAACCGGCATCGGCAATAACTTTGCGGCAGGCATCATCGACATCATAGCCAAAAACAGGTGTCGGGAATTTCTCTTTAATATACTGCACGGCCCGGTCGCGCGCGGCGGTGAGAACGGCAAAGACACTGGCATATTTCTCCGGCACCGACTCGCCGGCATACGCCATCCAGGTGATATCGGCGAAAACAGAATGCGGTTCGTTCAATTTTGCCCAGAGATCGATGATAACGAGATTGCCGCGAACGATAGGGGCAGAGTTTTCGGCGGGCGGCTCGTAATGGGCGTTACTGATATTGGCATCAATAGCGGAAATCGGCGAAAAATCGGTGACCAGGTTCTCCTCGGCGAATCGTTTTATGATGAAATCGACGACCATTCTCTCATTTATATAGACCCCGCCGGCGAGATGGCTGCGGATATGCGCGAATGCCTCATCCTTGATTTTGTTGATAAGGAAAGCAGCCCTTTTATGAGTGGCAACCTGCTCGGCGGTCATCCGGGCCTGGAAATAAGAAACCAGATCGGCCGAGGAGACGATCTCGATACCAAGGGCGCGGATCATTTCGATTGTGCCGGCATCGACCAGCCCGATATAGGGAAGCCTTCCGTTGGGGGAGTACTCCATGGCAACCCGGCGGCGGTTCTTGAGCAGCTTTTCCAGTTCGGATTCGAGAAGTTTGTAGGCGGAGAAAGTGATATGTTTTCCGGGGACGTGGCGAAATTTATCTTTCTCGATATTATGGAGCAGGGCGGTCGGCTCGCCGGAGGCGGGGATGAAGTAGAAAAATCTCCGGGTGAGATGCGCCGGGAGGGAGAGGAATTCGATGGCGACGCTGTTGCGGGAGTGGAAATCGGCCATCAGCCAGCCATCGAGTTTTTCTTTTTGAAGGTATTCCTGGATTTTGGGTAGGTCAAACATAATTTTTAGCCTTTCTTTTCGGGCAATTACGGAAGAAGAGGAATAAAATTCAAGGGGAAAATAGGTGAGGAGAATTTGGCAGGATCGAACGCCTTCTGCGGGGATTGTTCGTTTCATTATATATTTGTCGAAACCCCGCTCATTCCGCCGCAGGCGGAATTCGGGGGAATTTCGACCTATGAGACTTCTGACGTTTATTTACGTGACCTACTGCTGTCATGGCAGGCTTTAATGATCCGATTAATAGATCCTAACTCCGGATGACTCGACTCTAATCGGATCTCCTTTGTCATCTCGAAGCATCCTTAATGAATCAGGTAGAATAATCCGGCGGATCTGTACGCCGGTATTTTGGGGGGTGCAATCGGAGAGACCCTTCTCGGCAGCATCTTTATAATAAATGGTTTTATTATCGCCAAATTGCATCCGCACGCCTGTTTTGGGAATTTGGATCATTAAATGTGAACTGGGTTTGAATTGCTGTCGCCACAAAATCCCATGGACGGATGCTTTGGTACAAGTATCCGATATAAATTTTGCGATTATCTTATATGAACGGCCTAATTCAAGGAAACCCGACCATAGAGTGTCGCCATTGACAAAATTCATTCCGCGGTCGGCATGCATTATGGCCGTGTCGGGAATTCCGGTATTTTCATCGGGCAAAGAGGCCGCGCGGAAATGAAAGACGACTTCGAAGGGCTCGTTCAATTGCTGAATTGTATCCGCATCAAGATTGCATTCCACGACGAATGGCATTCCATGCGGGCTTTTGTCTTTCTCTTTGTTTGAATATGCCGTTTTTTGAGAAGATGGAGGCTCTCTGTCAACTGTTATGTTATCCGGGACGGCCACGGGCTTGGGAATAGGTACCATTAGGATCAGGCCGGATGATTTGCCTCCGACAGAGCGCCTTGGTATATTACTGCCGGCGCTTTGCTCCCCATCGGGACATAACGCTTCCTGGGCTATTAAATGTCCATCAATCCGGAAATTGCACTTATATTTTAGAACAAATTCCGCAGCAAGGACTAATGGCTCATTGCGATTCAAATATCCCGTCCAAAGAGTATCACCGCTCAGATATGTCAGGCATTGTGAATGATAAATAAAAGCCGTATCTGGGATTCCTTTCAAGTGATAAAGCTCACACTGGGGGACGAAAGTGAACGTAACTCTGAATGGCACATTGGGTTCGGGTTTGGGCGGCATATCAATTTTGCTGTCGCAAATCAGCCATGCTTCCGGCAGTGACGTATAACCATGGGCGGCCGGAGGAAAGCCCGATAAAGTAATTGTAACAAACAACATTTTTATTAATCGTGACATAATATTATTCCACATTGTTGAAATCTGACGAATGCAATCCCTTTATCAATCACAAATATAGATATTTCTTTTCTCCTGTCAAGCAGGAATAGCTTACTTTTTTATTCTGCCGAATATATATATCACTATCGAAATAGCCAGGCCGGGGAAAATCGGCTCGATCCCGTACCAGTATGCACCATCGGCTGTCCAGTACCGAGACAGCAACCAGATAAGCGAGGCACCGCCGCCAAGAAGCACGGAAAGAAAGGCGGCCCGAGGTTTCATCTTGCGCTTTCCGTTAAGTGCAAAGAACAGCGGCAATAGGAGCGCCGGTGTCCCGACCGAACCGAAATCATGCCAGATATCGACTATCGACTTGAAATAAAGCGCGGCGCTGAGTGCAATAACAGCCGAAACTATCAATCCCATCCGGGTATAGTGCGTGATTCTTTCCTCCGGCACGCGGAATATCCGCCAGACAATATCGCGCCCGAAAGTTGTGGCAGTAATAAAGAAATAGGAATCGACCGTAGAATGCACCGTGGTAAGGAGCGAGAGGGCAAATATCCCCATGACGCCGGGCGGGAGCATTTTTCCGGCCAGCGCAATATACGAAGATGCGGGATCCTCGAGCTGCGGCATAATCGCGCGGACATACAACCCGCAGGAAGTGGTCAGGAAATCGAAAATCATCCAGCAGAGAATCGAAACGAATATTCCATTGCGGGCCACTTTTGAGTCTTTGGCGGCGTAACATCGGGAATAAAAGGCCGGTTCGACCAGAGTCTGCAGGGCGATTACATACCAGATGGCGATATACCATCCGGAATTGCCGCCGTGCCAGGTGAGATGGGCGGCCGGGACGCCGTTGCGTATGAATTCAAGGCCGCCGTATTGTGTCACCAGCAGAATGAACATGACAATGAAACCGACATACATAAGGACAAACTGAAGAATATCGGTGCGCACGACCGAGCGAAACCCGCCCACATAGATATAGAAAATAGAGAAAGTCGTTCCCAGTACCGCCCCCAGCCAGAACGGCCAGCCGAAAAGGTACTGAAACAGCACCGCCAGCATCAGGATATAGGCGCCGGGGATGGTCATCAGAAAGAGAACAAACGAACCGGCCACGGCAGTGGATCGCCCGTAGACCGCGTGAAGCGTGTCGGGGATAGTCAGCACTTCGGCTTCGCGCGCCCTTTTAGCCAGGAAGAGCGCAAAAAGGATAGCGGCCAGATAGTACGGCACGCCGAACACCAGCCAGTTGGCCAATCCGTAACGATAGGTGAACTCGCCGACGCCTAAGATTCCACCATACCAGGTCGAGACCAGCGAGGCGACAAAGGCGGGCAGGGTCAGCGCCCGGCCGCCGAGGATGAAATCAACCGCCGATGGAGTGCCTTTTGTCCGGCGCATAAATCCCAGGTAGGCCAGGCTGGCCAGATAGAGCGCGACAATGCCATAATCAATCAGGTGCAATATTTTCTACTCCAGCTCCCATTTTAACTGAATAAAGAAGTTTCGTTCGGCGGCCGGAAAATATTCGCCGTACCATTGGCCCGAATCTTCGTAAGCATAACCGCTCAACTCATATTTCTCATTGAACAGGTTATCGACCCGCGCGGATAGCGCGAAACGCCCGAAACCTGCGATATCGCCCAGTGAGTAGGTTGCGGAGATTCCGGCAACCATGTATGGTGCAATTGAGAGGTCTCTTAGCTTCCCATTCTCGACATACTGCCGTCCGATAGCCCGCTGACGGTAAGTTACTCTCCAGTTACTCTTCTTATAGTCCAGCAAAAGATTGGCGATATATTCCGGAAAACCGGGCGTGGGGTTGCCGGAGTAATCTATCGAGAAGACTCTACCGGCGTCGGTTGTATCATAAACCAGATATTTTTTAAGGCGGTTATAGCTGTAGGAAGCATTACCGGATACGGTCAGAGACTTCAACAGATTATAACTCCCATTGAATTCAACACCGGAATGTACGGAGCGGTCGGCATTGCCAAGACGCGGGCGACCGTTTTCATTAAGTCCGCCTTCAGGGATAATTTCTTTTCGGAATTCCATCCAGTAAAGATTAAGCCCGGCGCGGAGTTTTTCGCTTCTAAAATTACCGCCAAGTTCGAAATCGTAGAGCCGTTCCGGTTTGATAGTGGGGTCACCGAAAATGAAAGTGGTATCGTGCGAGGGTGATATTTCCAGTCGCCTGATTTCCAGGGCCGGCTGGGACCAGGGGTCTTCGGCATCATAGATGGTGACATCCTCCGGCTCGCGCGAGGAGGCGGCAAAACTGAAGAACAAGTCAACTTTGTCCGAGGGTAAATAGGTCAGGCCGGCGCGGGGCGAGACAAACAGCCAGTGCAGGTTGTACTGGTATCCGTGCAGCGCGCCAATTCTATTCTGGTCGAAGTCATAATTGAGATATTTCAATTGGATGTCGCCCATGAGGCGGATTTTCTGCGCCGGATAATAGTATTCATGCAGATAAAGCGAGGCGAGATATTTCTTGCCGAAATACTGATAGTACCGATGTTCGGGATTGACTGCATTCGATAGTCCCTCCGCCCAGATGACTCTTCCCCAGTGGTCGGAATTGAAATAATAGAATGAGCCGCCCAGAGAAAGGGAGCCTTTTTGATGATCCCAATCGAGGCGCGGGTTCCAGCCGTACTGGCTCTTGCTCACCCATTTCTGGCGAATCAAATCGCCGGAAACGGCGGAATCGACCGTGGCCGACGGGGGGATATCATACTCGTAATAGTCGCGATCCGCTTTGTACTGCTCATAGTATCCCCGGCCAGTGATATAATACAGAGTATTGCGGAGAGTAAGGCGGTCGTTCAGGCGATAGACATTATGCAGTTCATAATGCGGCTGGTTGAAATTGTCGGTTTCGTCGGGGTAGGTCAGCCAGTTGGCCCGGCGATTGTTTATTTCGGTGGCGCGGTCGATGCCGTAGTAGGCGAGGTGCATTTTCATCGGGACGCCGTAGATTTTAACCGAGGTGGTCATTTTCGGGTCGAGGCGATCGATCGAAAAATAGTATGCCCAACCATCATACCAGGAATTTTCCCGGTATCCGCCGGAGTACTGTTTGGAATATCTTCCGGTCAGGTTCCAGCGGCCATCCAGAAGACCCGAGGCGTACTCCACCGACTGCTTGCGCATCTGGGAAATGAAATCGTTTCCGGCATAGAACCCGCCCCAGCCGGAAGTGACGGTCACCCGCCGGGGGCGCTCGAGTCCGCCCGAGGCGATATTGACCGACCCGCCGAAGGAGGCATCACCATAGAGAGAGTTGCCGATTCCGCGCTGCACCTGAATATCGGTGACATCGGCTGCAAAATCGGGGATATCGACAAAATATGTAGCCTGGTCCTCGGGGTCGTTAAGCGGGATGCCGTTGATATAGACCGAAATCCGTTTGTCATCGAAGCCGCGGATCTTAAGATAGCTGTAACCCAAACCGCCGCCGGCATCGGCATAGGCATAGAGATTGGGGGTGCTTTCCAACAGAAGCGGAAACTCGGAGATGGTATAATCGCGTTTGATATCCTCGTTGGTGAAATCGGAATAGGCGATCGGGGTCAACCCGGCCACCGCCCGTTCCGCGGTAACCCGGATATTCTGAGATGGATAGACCGCCGACTGCAGAGTTACATTTATCGGGGCGGCGCTTTCCGCTTTTACTTTCACCATAACCGGCTGAAAACTGATATGGCTGAAAGTTAGATAAGACGGCGCCGGTGTGCCGGATATCAGTACAAAGCGGCCATCGCGATCGGTGACAGTATTCAGAGAGGAGATATCGGTCAGGACATTGACCCCCTCGACCGGTTGGCCGCCGGAATCAACAATGCGCCCTTTCAATTCGGCGGCACCGGTAAAATTTGCACCGAGTGTCAGGCAGAGGATGAGGCATCCGATGATTTTTTTCATAACAGGCTCCTTGGCAATTAGCCACAAAAAATCCGCCGGTCAGGCCGACGGAGGCGGAATATCCATAAGAGTCTGCTCTTGTTATCCCGTTTCCCTACGCCGGTATTGTCCGGATCAGGTCGAGGGGGTATATTCTCAGGCGGTCAGGTACGCCACCCCCAACGGAAATATTTTATTTTATATAATCTACACCGGTATCATTCCGAAAAGCAAGCTCTTTTTTTCAAAAAAATAAGCGGGATCGCTGCAGAAAGGAGTTTTCTCTATGCGGGACAATAAGGTAAAGACAGATAATAGAAGGGCGGCCGCATGGCTGCCCTTTTGTCATCTTCGCATGATCAGTGATTTCTCAGAATGGGCACTCCGGATTCGGCCCACTCTTATAGAGGTTATTAATCAGGTAAGTAACATCCCTTATATTTACAATGGTGTCGCTGTTGACATCAGCGGCCTGGTAAACCAGCGGCGGCGGGCCGCTCTTATAGAGAAAATTGATTAAAAAGGTTACATCTCTGATATTGACAATATTATCGTTGTTGCCATCCCCGCAGAGAAAGACTCCGAGCGTCAGAACCACGTCTATCTGATGCTCTTGATTCATCATCACAACCGTATCGATCGTCTCATACCCCGGCCGCGAGAAAGTAATCATCTGCGAACCGCCATCAACCAGCGGAATCGAATAGTTGCCCGCCGTGTCGGTCGTGTCACTCTTCCCGCCTGGAACGGCCGTAACGATCGTCCCGGCCGGGTAGGGGTTGCCGTCACCCAGACCGACATGTCCGCTCAAGGTGAAATAGTTGGCGACGGTTACGGTCATGGAATCGATGGCACTGTTCCAGGAGCGATCGCTGGCTTTGACCCGAACCAGATACTGGCCATTATGAAAATTGGCCGTTTGCCAGGCAGCTTGAGAATCTGAGGTTTCCGTTATGGTATCGCCATCGGTATTGGTAAGCGTAAAATAGAAGTCCTGTCTGTCAAAGCCGTCAAAATAAGTGTTGCATATACCGTCATCCTTAAAGATGACAGAGACGAACGATGGCATATCGTCATAAGTACCAAAGGCCTGGCTGAAGCGGACCGAATTTGTCCAGGGAATCGAGGAGTCCCCGCTGATACTGTATTCAAGACTATACGGTATCGCTTTCCATATATACCAGTTGTGGTAGTCATACGCCCGGCAGATAATATCCACGTCGCCACTGAGTGCCGCGCCTTCCTCGAAATAGTTGCTGGTTTCATTGGCACAGAAGGCGAGCAATTGACTATTGTAGGCGGTCTCAAGAACCGGAGGAAAGGTGTCATTGACATTATCGATTTCATCCAGGGGATTGCCGATAAATTCCCAATCATTATAATGGCTGGCCCAATGCGCCGCATCACCGTAAAAATTAATTTTCGAAAGATGCAAGTGCACAATTATTCTGGCGTCGTTCCAATCGGTGACAACTCCAAGCGAATCACCGACTTCGACCCATTGCCCGACCGTAACCGCGATGGAATATTGATAAATATGCGCATACATCCAGGCGTCGCAGGGCTGGGTTCCGGAGGAGTCCCCAATCAAAATCCGCCAATAATAAGGCGCATACGTTGGGTTCCCTGCCTGGGTGGTCAGAACAGCCTTGACATAACCGGGCTGAATGGCATATACCGGTGTTGGGAAGGGAACGTCTATATCAGCGCCAGAATGCATGTAAGGCGGGTAGCTTTGGTCTTCCGGGCCTGTCCATACTCCATATAATCCTGAGACCTGATGATAGGTGCTGTCGGGCCAGACCGGCCAGGGATGAGCGTTCACGGAAGCCGCCAGCATGGTCATAGCTGACAGCAGCAACAGCAGTTTCATGAGTTTTCGCGACATTTTGACTCCTTTTCTCATTCAATTAATCAGTTAAGGGGATTCAATTCACCCATATTTCATGGGCAATCCGGATTCGGACCATTCTTATAAAGGTAATTAATCAGATAAGTCACATCCCTTATATTTGCAATGCTGTCGCTGTTGACATCAAGCGCCCGGTAAACCAGCGGCGGTGGACCACTCTTGTAGAGAAAATTGATTAAAAAGGTTATATCCCTGATATTGACAATGTTATCGTTGTTGGCGTCACCGCAGAGATAGTTTCCGATGGCCAGAACCACATCTATCTGCCGCGCTTGGTTCATCATCACCACCGTATCGATCGTCTCATACCCCGGCCGCGAGAAAGTAATCATCTGCGAACCGCCATCAACCAGCGGAATCGAATAGTTGCCCGCCGTGTCGGTCGTGTCACTCTTCCCGCCTGGAACGACCGTAACGATTGTCCCGGCCGGGTAGGGATTCCCGTCACCCAGGCCGACATGTCCGCTCAAGGTGAAATAGTTGGCGACGGTTACGGTCATGGAATCGACGGCACTGTTCCAGGAGCGATCGCTGGCTTTGACCCGAACCACATACTGGCCATTATGAAAATTGGCTGTCTGCCAGGCAGCTTGAGAATCTGAGATTTCCGTTATGGTATCGCCATCGGTATTGGTGAGTACAAAATAGAAGGCCTGTTCATCATTCGGAATGTGATTGAAAGTGTTGCATATAGCGTCATCCTTATAGATAACATAATCATACATCGCATAATCGTCATAAGTACCAAAGGCCTGGCTGAAGCGGACCGAATTTGTCCAGGGAATCGAGGAGTCCCCGCTGATACTGTATTCTAGACTATATGGAATATTTTTCCAGGAATCCCAGTTGTGGTTGTCGTACGCCCTGCTGATAATATCCACGTCGCCGCTGAGTGCAACGCCCTCCTCGAAATAGTTACT
>JAPLUR010000128.1 GCA_026397505.1 Candidatus Zixiibacteriota bacterium | reverse complement strand
GGAGGCGTCACCCCGAAGCTGGTCCACTTCGGCCGGGCGCACCAGACGGGGATCGGTCACGACGTAGTCATGATAATCAAGATTCAGATAGCCAAACGATACTTCGACAAAGTCTTTGACCGAATGGCTCTTGCCGGTTGCGATCACATAGGTTCCCGGTTCTTCTTTCTGCAGCATCAGCCACATCGCTTTGACATAATCCCCGGCGAATCCCCAGTCACGCTCGGCATCGAGATTTCCCAGAACAAGTTTCTCGGCCAGCCCCAATTTTATCCGGGCGGCGCCATCGGTAATCTTGCGGGTAACAAACTCCAGCCCCCGGCGGGGGGACTCATGGTTGAAAAGAATCCCGGAGCCGGCATGAATCCCATAACTTTCGCGATAATTAATTGTGATAAAATGGCCGTATGCTTTGGCCACGCCATATGGGGAACGGGGATAAAACGGGGTATCCTCGGTCTGGGGAACCTGCCGGACTTTTCCGAACATTTCCGATGAGGACGCCTGATAGAACTTTATTTTCCGGTTGAGGAAACGGATCCCCTCGAGAATCTTGGTCACCCCGAGAGCATCAAATTCGCCGGTGAGAACCGGCTGATTCCATGAGGTCGGCACGAAGGATTGGGCGGCCAGGTTGTAAATCTCATCCGGCTTGATCTCCTCGATAAGATTAATTATCGAAAGCTGGTCGAGAAGGTCGGCCTGATGGAGAGAAATCCGGTGACGGATATGCTCAATCCGGCCGAAAGTTTCGGTTGAGGCGCGGCGAACCATGCCAAAAACCTCATATCCCTTGTCCAAGAGAAATTCGGCCAGATAGGAGCCATCCTGACCTGTAATACCGGTTATTAGAGTACGCATTTTCAGTCTCCTTGACAGTGATAATGGTTGGTGAATCCTCTAAGGTATTTCAGCCGACCTTTACATCTGGTTATCGGCAAATATATAATTTTACACTCTCGTCTGCAAATAGTTTCATACTTCGAAGTGAGGGGCGAAAGGTCTCTTTGACGGGGGCAGTTTTCCTGTATTGGATTTCCGCAACAATCGCGCCTACCTCACGTTATGCTTTATTATAATTGGAGAAAATGATGACTGTAATTAATGAACTGATCGAAGCCCTTGAGGCCGCCCATATCCGATGCCGGGTGGTATCGGTGGCGCATGTCAACGAGCTCAGAGAAAGAATAGAGCAGAGCCGTCGCGAAAAAATCCTTCCCGAACCGGTTGACCGCACCTGTTTTCCCGGTATTGAATATGAACCTGAAAAACAACTTCCGGGGGCGAAGTCAATTATCATCGCCGCTGTCCCCAGTCCCTGCATTCGAAACAGATTCCAGTGGCAGGGGGAAATGCATACTATCCTGATTCCCCCGGCCTATACTGGCGGCGGCGCCAGAGTCCAGAACTTGAAGGATCGGGTGGAGAAAATCCTTGTCCCTCACGGCTACAAAATTGCCAATGCCCCGATACCCAAGAAGCTTCTGGCGGTTTGCAGCGGACTGGGCGAATATGGAAGAAACAATATTTGTTATGTACCGGGGATGGGAAGCTTTATCCAACTGGTGTCACTGTACTCTGATATGCCCTGCCCCGAAGATTTCTGGCGAGAGCCGGTGATGATGTCATCGTGCGGGGATTGTCCGGCCTGTCGGCAGAACTGCCCCACCGGAGCTATCGATGGTGATCGTTTTGCGATCGCCTCGGATCGCTGCCTGACTTTTTTCAACGAAAATTCCGGTTCATTCCCCGACTGGGTTAATCCCTCGTGGTTCGATTGTCTTGTCGGATGTCTTCGATGCCAAATCATCTGCCCGGAGAATGCACCATACTTAAATCAGATTGTCGAGGGTGAATCATTCACCGAAGAGGAAACCGCCCTGCTCCTTACGACGCCGGCACCGGAACAGGTTTCTTCAGAGACCAGGGCCAAACTGGAGCGGCTTGATTTGTTCTACATGGAGATCATTCCCCGGAATCTGAAAGCGGCGCTCGGACAATAATTTCCCCAGGCAGCATTACTTTTTCATAGCGGAGATTTCATACCGCTAAAGTCGAATATTCTCCGCACCCGACAAAAAACCGATCAAACGCTTCTATTGACGAAAAAAGTGATTGCGCCGGCGGCCAATTTATGCAAATTGTTCGCTTAGAGGTGTATAATCATAAATGCTGAGAAGGGAGGCTTCATGATTGAGGCGGCTAATATTCAGGAATTATTAAAAGAAGAAGGTATTCAGAGCCGGGTTGTGCCGGTGGAACGGGTCGCCGACCTGGAGGAGAGAATTGCCAATCATCGGCAGGAGGGGCATTTATCGGCAGAAATAGAACGAAGATATTTCCCCTATATCACTTTTGATCCTCAAAAATACCTTGAGGGTGCCAGATCAATCATTATCGCGTCTATCCCTCGCCCCAGCACTCAGGCTATTTTTGACTGGAAGGGAAAATCGCATCATTTTCTCATCCCGCCGACCTATTCGGGGAATGCCTCCAATTTGGCACGAATTCAGACCGTTCTAAGCGAGCTTCTCTATCACGACGGCTTTTCGGTCGTTCCGGCTCCCCTGCCCAAAAAGCTTCTGGCGGTTTGTAGCGGTTTGGGCGAATACGGGAGAAATAATATCTGCTATGTTCCCGGATTCGGCAGTTATCATCAATTGGTTGCATTCTATACCGGATTACCATGCAGTGAATCATACTGGCGGGAACCGGTAATGATGGCCGTCTGCCGGCATTGCCTCGCCTGTATGCTGGAATGCCCCTCGGGCGCAATCACCGACGAACATTTCGCCCTTCGGGCCGAGCGCTGTATCACCTTTTTCAATGAAAATTCCGGCCCTCTCCCCATCTGGTTTGACCAATCATGGATGGATTGCCTGGCAGGCTGCCTGCACTGCCAGCGGGTCTGCCCGGAAAATGCGAAGTTTATTCACTGGGTGGGCGAAACCGAGATGTTTGCCGAGGAAGAGACAGCTATGCTTCTTCAGGGGCCGGCTGTCTCTGAAGTCCCCGCCGAAACCAAAGCCAAGCTGGAGCGGCTGGAATTGTTTGAAATGGAAATAATCCCTCGCAATCTCCGCATTCTCTTAAAGGAATGATCTGCTTCTTGGTCACGGCCGGCTGATTCAGAGCGGGTGTGATTGGCGACAGTACTTATCCTGTATGACATTGCTGATTGAGAGCCGGTCGATGGCCAATAGACCAAATTGTGCCGACTTTCTTTGGTAATGTCAATATTAGTGTGGAAATTGGTATATCCTTTTTTTCATTTATTTAGGCTGCTTTTTGTATCATGTTTTTGATGGTTTTTATTATTTCATTGTTTCTGTGCCATTTATGATTGAAATAGTTGAATAAAGCA
>JAPLUR010000127.1 GCA_026397505.1 Candidatus Zixiibacteriota bacterium | reverse complement strand
GGGGCCGGGGCGGCCGGCTCGTCCAGGTGGGCATCCGGGTGTCGCGCCACGGGCGGTCCCCCGCGCTTTATTCAGAGCCACGATCTCAGCATGCGGCCCACCCGCCTTTTCGTGATACCCCTGCCCTACAATTCGGCCGTTCTTCACGACAACCGCACCTACCATTGGATTGGGCGATGTTTGCCCGCGACCCCGACAGGCCAGTTCCAGAGCCAGCTTTAGATATTTCTCATCCGCCTTGACGGCCATAAAAAATCCCAATTTCTTAATCGGGGCGATTCTATCCGGATATATATATAGAATCCAATTCTTCTTCCATCCGGACTTTACCGTCGGGACCGGATTTCCACCGGTTCAGTCCCGCCCTCGCGGGAGTCGCGGCCTGTCACCGCCGATTGAGGAATTTCACCTCACCCCGAAGAATTTCTAACAATATACGCAGTATGGCCCCAAAGGCAAGTGAAAAATATAATCGCCAGTGACTTCCTCCGGGAGAAAGGCGCAGAAATCTCCGGCCCCAATGATGATAAATTACCGCTGAAATGAACAGGTAATTGTCGAAAAGAGGATTAATTTCTCTCTTGCACCGACCCGAGCAGGTTCTCCAGCGTCATCGAGACAATCTCCCCGTCGATTGGACGCGTCAGCAGACTGTCGATACCCTTTGACATCAAATCGCCCACACTGGCGTCAATTTCGTGATCGCTGATAAGAATGATCCTGGTCTTTCTGTCGAAACTCCTGATTTGCGATATCAGGTCCAGCCCACTGATATCCGGCAGAGTTAAATCTACAATCAGGAGATCGAATTTCTCCCTGGCGCAAATTAGGATTGCCCTGGCGCCGCTCTCCGCGGTTGTGACATGACAGTTCTTATCAGTCAGACACTGCAGAAGTTCGGGAATCTCCGCCTCCTTCCCCTGAATAATCAAAACCTTCCATACTCTGACCGGGGAAACGTCATTTTGCACGGCTGGCTGAAACTCTTTTTCCTCCTCCAGCGCGGGCAAATCGATTACAAACGTGGTCCCTTTGTCTTTTCCGGAACTGACCTTGATATGGCCGCCATGCCCCTCGATAATCTTCTTGCTCACGGCCAACCCCAGTCCGGTTCCCTTATCCCCTTTGGTGGTAAAAAACGGATCAAAAATCTTTTCCATCAGTTCGGCGGGAATGCCGGTCCCGTTGTCGCCGACAATCACCCGGGCCGTCCCATTTATTCTCCCGCATGAGACAGCAATCCGGCCGCCTTCTGGAAGCGCATCCAGAGCATTCAATAAAAGATTGGTCAGCACCTCGCGCATTTCGGAAGGATCGGCCACGACATTGACTCTGTCGGATGTCTCTTTTTTCAGTAAGATCTTAATGCCTTTATCCTGAATCAGTCGGCGCCAGTGCGGCCGCACCATCTCCACCGAGTCATCAATTATCTCATTCAGACAGATGGTGACCTTCTTTTCCTCTCTGCGGGTTCGCGACAACTCCCTGAGGCGATTCAAAATCTCTCCGGAATCGAGCGCCGACCGTTCAATCAGTTTGACATCCCGAATTATTTTGGTGGTCGTCTCATCAGCCCCCTGTTTTTCCAAGCGGCTCTGGATAATCTCGCAGCGCCCGAGAACACCCCCGATCATATTGTTCAGATCGTGGAAAACGCCGCTGGCAAGTTCGCCGAGATTTTTGAGATTTTCCATGGCTGACAGGCTGGCCTGCAGGTCCTCAAGCTGTCGGGAATATATTTCGACTTCCTGACGGTTTATGCCGGATATAAACAATCGCGCCAGATATCCGGCCAGAGTTTCAAAAACCGGCAGGTATCGATGAAGATAATCATCGGTCATGGGCGAGCCGATATTCAGAATCCCCACCAGCGTTTTCTCGTCCCGGATCGGAACCATCAGATATGATTTGACTCCTTCTTTAAACAACTGGTATTCGACCTTATGAGCCATCGTGGCATTCAGATTATCTTTGAAATATGGTCGTCCCATTTCCACCACTGTTTCAAAGGCGGTCCCGGCAAGGGGGAATGTGATTTTGGTTCCAAGAATGGTATTCGGACGCGATGTCACCGCACCCTCTATTTCCAGTTGATTCTCCATCTGATGATATTTGACCAGGGAGATACGATTGATATTGACATATTCGCAAAAGATCGGGAAAATGGCCTCTATCATTTCCTGCTTGGAACGCCCCGAGGCCGATAATTCCTCCAGCACGGAAAACACCCGATGCCAGTCGGGCTGGCCGGCAAAATGCCTCTCTGTGACCCCCCCCAGAATGCTCTTGAGCCTATCAAAGAAAAGGGCAAAGGAATAGGAGGTTATATTGGGAACGATCCC
Organism: Candidatus Zixiibacteriota bacterium; assembly: GCA_026397505.1. NCBI lineage: Bacteria > Pseudomonadati > Candidatus Zixiibacteriota > Candidatus Zixiibacteriota bacterium. Next base: position 987 of record JAPLUR010000127.1, on the reverse strand, counting down.
GGTCAGAAGATATTCCTGGCCGCAACCGTCGGAACCACCCATGACAAATCTGATCTGAGGCGGGACCTTCAGTTCCGTCACATAATTCGGTACTTCACCCACGGACATAAATAGATGATTCTCGGCAATGGCATTCATCAGTAAAGCCGCATCTTCTCTTTCCAGTTCCGCCGGCATCTCTTCATATAATGACAGTTGCCCGGCCATTTTTCTCAGTAAGTAATCATCGTCGGAACGATAATAAACCGAAACCAGGCCGCCTCCCAAGAACTCAACCAGCCAATCAGGCAGAGCGCGCAAAAAGGAGTCAAACGATTTTTTCTCCGAAATCAGCCGCAATATCTGCAGGGCGATAAATTCCCCCCCCGCCAGGCTGCTGTTGATATTGAAAATCAGATTGAAATACTCCGAAAGGGCAAATTTCTCGAGCAGCTTCTGCCGGTCCGGTTCTTCGCCGTCACCCGAATCACAAAGCAGCCCCCCTACAGGGATATTTTCGACTACGACCGGATAGAAGGATTTACCTTCGAGTGTGATCGCCTTGGGTTGAAGCATAAAATTCTTATAGATGATGCTGTCAAAAACCCCCGGCGAATACTCGCTGTCAAGAATAGACGGCGGTATATATAGAAAATTCTCTTCTTGAATATTCTTGATCTTATCCGTCACGCAATAAAACAGACCGGGTAGCACCGTGGTCAGATATAATTTCTGGCCGGTCCCAAACAGCGAATCATCGCCTCGGGAAAGTAGTTCCGAACACTGCCGGTCGCTGAGAGTCTTTATCTTGTAGCTCATAGTTGATCCGTCAATTGAGTTCTCTTGCTTTTCCTGTCAATGGTGATTTCAGCGGTTGTCCAGGATTGAAATAATCCTCTCGGCTGATTCCTCCATGCTGGCGATGATACGATCGGAATTCTCCAACGGCTCCCCTTTTCCCTGTATCTTCAGCAAATCGAGAGAACCGCGGAGCGCCGTCAAAGGGGT
>JAPLUR010000126.1 GCA_026397505.1 Candidatus Zixiibacteriota bacterium | reverse complement strand
CTATCTTACTGAACCGCCCAGGAATCTCATCTTAGGTTCGGGCGAGAGAACCCGCAAAGGAATCTCCGCCGTTTTTCACCTTATGAATTCCAGCAAAATAATTATGGCAATATTTGTAGTGGGAATCTTTTCCAATCTTGCTTTTGAGGGGGTCGATCAGTACTGGCAGGTGCTCTTTTCCGAGATGAGAGGGATCGGCATTTCCTATTTTGGCCTGATGACCGCCGCAGGCGCTCTGATTGTAATAGCCATAATGCGATTGGCCGAGAAGTATTTTGACAGGCTCGATTATTATCTTACGGTATGCTTTATTCTTCTGGCCGCAGGTATATTTATCGCGGCCAGGTTTTCCGTTTATCCGGCGGTGGCGGGAATAGTCGCCTACTTCGTAATTAAAGAACTGGTCAGCCCGGCATTATCGACGCATCTGAATCGTCGCTTTGCGGGAGCCGACCGGGCGACGTTTCTTTCGAGCTATAATCTGTTTTGTTCGGCAGGGGAGGTGGCCGCCGGGGTGATAGTGGGCGTGCTGGCCGGGAAATTGGGGGTGGCATTTATTTTCTATTTCTCGGCAGCGGCAGCGCTGGTAGTGCCGATTGTTTATTTAATGCTTAGGGGAAAGCCCTGACAACACTAACACCTACGCAGAAAAAAAGGGGCGTGTCGGTTTAACTTGCCGGCAATGCAGAAATCTTGTCGACAGTATCATAGTGTAACAGATCGAGATGATAATCAATTGCAAATTGCCTGCATTCTTTATAGGAAGGCCGGAAATTTAGTTTGTTGGATGCAATATATGATTCCGCCACTTCTTTCATAGACTGGCTTGGGGACGCATCGAAGTAGGCAAGAAGCCCCAGCAGGTTGGCAGTATTTTCATTCAAGTCGAGACCGGGTGCACGGGCAGCCAGAGCCTCCAATTTGCTTAGCGCCTTGCGCGAACGATCGAAACGCCCGGCTGCGTAAGTCGCGGCACCAATATCAAACAGGATATTGGAGTGGCTTGCGGCAAGCTCTAAATATTTGTTAAATGTTTCTGATGACATAGTCAATGATGCTTCTACAGCTAATCTACGCAGGGTTTCCAAACCAGTGTTGTAGTCAGCTGCAGTTGCCAGCGTAGAATCATTTGATTTTTCAAGAATATTGCGAATGACACCTGCTGCCGCACTGTAATTCAGATCATTCCCCGGTTTCATTGGATTTGTCAAAATCCTATCGAACGACCGCAGAACTAATACGAGATTATCGCCTTTGTACGGCGGCTTATCTTTCTGCACGGATTCGGCCAATTTGCCCAATTGCTCAATAATATAATGTTTCTCATGATCACCATCACCACATATGCCGATATAAACCAAGTCCTTGAGCAAAGTCGACTTAAGGCCTTTACCCCTGGAAAATTGAGACAATAGAGATTTCCTAATGCTAGTTGACACCCAGCGAATCGGTGGTTTATTCATATAAATGAGCCATAGGATAATTGAAAGCAATAGGTCTATGATAATAATTATGCCGCCCAGCATGCGTGCCCGTTCCGGAAGAGGCATATAAGGGAAATCGGACAAGTATAGAATAAACCAGATGCAGGATAGAAAGAGAAAGAAAGCTATAAAGCCGAATAATCTAAGGAGCCTTATACGATGTTTCTGTATTATGATGCGCAGATTTTCGGCCGTTGCGGTAAATGGAAGAACGCCGAAATCAAGAAGAAATAGTGTGACCACCACCAACAGAAAGGTGCCTGCAGTCGCTTCATAGAATTGCTGGGGCATGATTACTGATTCCCTAAGCACCCGCTTGTTCAGTTGATGTTCTGTCTTGAATCATCTTATCAATAAATGCAAGTAGAGCGCTCGCAGAAACTTTCGCCGATTTCTGTACGAAATACTTGATACCCCATTTAATCAAATCCTTCTCAAGTTCACGTTCGGATTCAACGGTGAGGATACCAAATCTGTCGGGCGTTATCCATGCCGGAATTTTCTCCAGCTTAATCAACGCTTCTTGAGGGCAGAAAAGGCTATATAATAATGATCTGCCCAGCCTTGCCGATTTACTATCCTTAGGCGCTTTTTGGTAAAGGTCTTTCCATTCATTCATATCGCCGGGGTCCATCCTGATATCGACAATCACAACATCGAATTCGTTTTGAAGCAATTGCCTAATCGCATCTGAGATGTCAAGAGCGATAACAAGATCATATCTCCGACTATTAAATACCGGACCTGGAAACGCTGAAGCCTCGAAAGTAGCTCCATCCTCTATCCATAGAACTCTATACATCACTTTCCTCCTCAATATGATCATAAGGTATCTGCAATGTGACGGTGGTCAGAAATGGCTGGCTATAATCATCCGATCGGTGGGCACCACTCGCTGTTGGCTTGCTGGTTACGGTTACGTCGCCGCTATGTTGCCTGGCCACCTGCCGCGCGTCATGAAGGCCAACGCCTGTTCCCACTCGCCCTCTTTCGCCGGAGCAAATGCCCCTATAGCCGAAATCAAAAATTAACTCCTTTTCAATCTCTTCTTTGGTGATGGGAACGCCATAATTCTCTATTTCAATCATGATATTTTTCTCCAATATTGATGAGCAGATATCTACTGTAGTCTCTTCCTTTGGCTTGTTCCAGCTATACTTGATTGCATTATGTATCAGATTTGTTATAGCACGCACCATTTGACGTTCCTGTACTTTTATGTAACACCCTTTAGATAGATTGTCATATTTTATTTTCACCCTTCTGACCTTGGCAAATTCCTGAAGGTTTGCAATAGATTGTACTACCAGTTCGGAGACACGACACAATGTTGGTTCCTCAGGCACTCTATCCTGAAATGTAACATACTCCCTCAAGGCGCTCACCTGATGATCCATTTCAAGGACGCTTTCAGAAACCTGCGCGACAGCCATATAACAGCATAGACGCTCCAGATCAGATGCAATGTTTAGAATGGAGGAAATCTCCAATGAGAAGAGACCCTTAGTCGTGACTTCCTGAAATTGATCAATTAAAATGCTTGCGCTCTGGCGCAGATAGGGTATCATTAACATCCTATGAGTGGCGCGTTCCTCATAATCCTTGAGGTTCAGGAGTTGATCGTTTATCAATTCTACCCTCCAATCCTCCAATTCGACTGCAAGAAATTCTCTAAACTTGTCGCACACGAGAGCCTCATCCAACTTATCGCGCAGCCTATTGGCAAGTTGTTTCAAGAAGGCAAAGGCCTGATCGGGTGTGGTTATTAATTCACCTGCAAATGGGGCGCGTGGTAACATATTCAACATGGGTGAAAGTGTGTGTTGAATCATCATCAGCATAGATGTATAGTGATGGAGAGTCCGGCCGATATCCTCACGGACTGTCCACAGCGATGCTTCCTTCGTAATGTCGCGAATAATCCCTACTCGACCCACAATTGTGCCGTTTCTGTCTGTTATAAAGCTGCCGTTGACTTCCACTGCTAATGGATTTCCATTCTTATCTTTCATCTTTGCCGGGTAAGCCAATATTGGACGCTCGAGCCTATGCTCAGCCATCATTTGATCCACAAATTGCTTGTAAGCTTCCCTGGATTGGTAGAGCTCCTTTAAATCAATGCCATTAGCCTCTTTCGCCTCTTTAAAGCCAAGAATACGGGCAAAAGCATCATTACAGAAGTCCACTATGTCATGGTCACCCTTCTTTGTGATTCTGTAAATACCTACTGGGAGCCAATTCAATATCTTTTCGGAGATATATTCTGCCGTGACATCAATGATTATTCCTTCCCTTCCGGCATAGGAACCGTCATACCCAAATATCATCGAGGCACTCATCAAAATATTCTTGCTTTCTCCATTCTTCTTGAGTAATGCCACCTCTACATTTTTTACCGGGCCATTTTCCACCAATTCCCTGAATTCAACATCAAAGTTCGCATCAGCGTAGAGTTCGGAAATCGGCCTGCTTATAAGCTCTTGTTCGTCTTCATATCCCAGCATCTCTGCCAGTGCCTGATTGACCATAACTACCCTGCCATTTTTATCTAGTCTATAAAGACCGGCGGGGAGTTGATCAAACAGCCTGCGCCTATTTACTTCTTCGGTGACATCAACCAGATAACCCAAGTATCCGATTGGTTCTTTGGTAACAGGGTGTGAAATTGCCCGACAAGTATCCCGCACCCAAATTTCTCTTTCGTGAACGATAAAACGAATTTCCTTACCGATTAGCCATTCACCTTTAGCGTCGTCGGCTTCTTTGGTAAGTCGCTCAAGTTCCTTCGGATCTGCGTAAAACTGTCCAAAATCACCCGGCATCTCACTTTCGTTGCCAATCTGCAGGATTTTGCGAAGCTCATCGTTGTGCACTAGAATTGGGCCATCCTTCTTCCTTAGATAGAGGCCCATCGGCAAGTCATAGAGCTTAATCTCTTCTGCTTTCCCCCCCAGAATTTCTTCGATGCTCTTACTCATAAAAATACCCTAAATAGAAAACCAGCAATTTGTGGCGCAAGATCATTCATGATCGCTAAGTACGGAGCCATTTTGTGCCAGCATAGGATATTCGAAAATAAGCGGAATGTCAAGTAATAAGAGAGTTGATAAGAGTTGGAGTCAATTGGATTCAATCTCATAAGATGTTAGATGACATATGAATATGGGCAATTATCTAAATGGCTTATGAGTCGTGGCAAAACAGGACAATATTGATATTTTTTCCGAAACCCCTTGACAAAACCAGAAAATTGCATAATTTCGTTAACTTAATTTGTGACCTAAGTCACAAAGCTGTTTTGAAATAGAAGGCGTGAGAGAAATGTCGCAATATTTGGCCGTTTTGATATTCCTTCTGGTCGGGATTGGCATGGTGCTGTTCACCTTCTTTCTGGCTCGCCTAATCCGACCGGCCCACCCTTACAAAGCGAAGAATCAGAATTATGAGTGCGCCGAAACCCCGATCGGAAGCGGCTGGATTCAGTTCAATAACCGTTTCTATATTTTTGCGCTGATTTTTGTCATATTTGATGTGGAAGCTGTTTTCCTGTTCCCCTGGGCGGTGGCGTTCGGGCAGTTGGGACTGTATGCTTTGATCGAAATGGTGATCTTCATCGGCATACTTCTTTTCGGACTTTTTTATGCCTGGAAGAGAGGGGTTCTCAAATGGGCCTGATCAGGAAACTCCCGGTCTATCTGGAAAAATTCCCCGGTGGCGGCCTTGTCACCACCAGCCTCGATTATGTTTTCAGCCAGTCGCAGGCCAGTTCCCTCTGGTATCTATTGTTCGGCACGGCCTGCTGCGCAATCGAACTGATGGCTACCGGCGCCTCGCGCTACGATTTTGACCGTCTCGGCATGATTTTCCGTGCCTCGCCGCGCCAGTCCGATTTGATTATCGCCGCCGGCACCATCACCAAGAAAATGGCGCCCCGGCTGCGTCTTCTGTACGATCAAATGGCCGAGCCGCGTTATGTTATCGCCATGGGCGGCTGCACGGTCAAAGGCGGCCCTTTCTATTATGACAGTTATGCGGTCGAAAAGGGAATCAACCATATTGTTCCGGTTGATGTCTATATCCCCGGGTGTCCGCCCCGTCCCGAATCGCTTCTGGAAGGATGCCTGACGCTTCAGAAGAAAATCAAGAGACTCAAAATCGGTGACTGGAGCTAGGTCATCATCCAATGAATCGCGACAATCTCATAAATTATCTGCTCGAAAAGCATCCCGGAAAAATCGAGCTTCTCGATACCGGCAAAGTGGAACCGTTTTTTGCGCTCGACAAAGAATATCTCCTTGAATTCTGCCGCAGTATCAAGACCGATGAAACACTCACCATAGATTTTCTCTGCAATATTGCCGCGGTCGATACCGGCGAGAAACTGGAAGTAGTCTATTCGGTCGCATCGGCAAAGAATCGGATTCGATTTGATTTTAAGGTGGTCATGCCGTACGAGGAGGCGGAGGTAGAATCGGTGCAAACCGTATGGGCGGGAGCGAACTGGCACGAGCGGGAAATCTGGGAACTTTTTGGCATTAATGTGCGCAATCATGATAATCTGACCCGCTTTCTACTTCCCGATGACTGGAACCAGGGGAACCCGATGCGCAAGAACTGGGATGCGCCCGATTTTATTAGGATGCCGGAGCTGTAGCATGACCCAGGGTTTGAGAACCGAAGAATTTCTGGTCAACATGGGGCCGCACCATCCCTCGACCCACGGTGTCTGCCGTTTCCTGCTGACCATGGATGGCGAGGTCGTGGTCAAAGCAGTACCATATATCGGCTACCTGCACCGGGCGATCGAGAAAATATGTGAAAATAGAACCTATGCCCAGTGTATCCCCATTATTGATCGTTTCGAATATTGCACCTCGATGTCTTGCGAGCTGGCTTTTTGTCTGGCGACCGAAAAGCTGGCCTGGATTAAGGTGCCGGAGCGGGCGGAATACCTTCGAATAATCATGGTGGAACTCAACCGTATCGCCAGTCACCTGATCTGGTTTGGCACCACCTCTCTGGATTTGGGCGCCATAACTCCGTTTCTGTATGGATTCCGCGAGCGGGAAGATATTCTCGATCTCTATGAAATGACCTGCGGTCAGAGATTGACATACAATTATATAAGGGTCGGCGGTGTTTCGCGCGATATCCCGTCGGATTTTATCCCTAAGACAAAAGCTTTTCTGGAGAAATTTCCGGAAAAAGTTGAAGACTATGTCCGCCTTCTCAATGAAAATCCGATCTGGATGGTGCGCAATCAGAAAGTCGGTGTTATGAGCGCGGAACTGGCCTTATCATACGGGGTCTCCGGCCCGGCCCTGCGTGCCTCGGGTGTCAAGTTCGATATCCGCAAGGATGACCCGTATTCTATCTATGACCGTTTTGATTTCGAAATCCCGACCGGCACCAATGGCGATTGCTACGATAGATATCTGGTTCGGCTTGAAGAGATGCGCCAGTCGGCCAAGATTGTCAGGCAGGCGATCGAGCAGATGCCCGAAGGGGAGATAAAGACCAAAGTCCCGACCAATTTCAAGCCTCCCAAGGGCGAAGTTTACAGTCGGATTGAAAACTCCCGCGGCGAGATGGGGGTCTACATTCAGTCGGCCGGTGATTCCAAGAAGCCTCTCCGTCTGAAACTTAGAGGCGGCTCGTTCAATCAACTGCAAGTCATGCCGGAAATAGTCAAAGGCGGCAAGATTGCCGATCTGGTGGCGGTTATGGCTTCCATGGATATCATCATGCCGGAGGTTGACAGGTAATGGAACTGGCCGGCATCTTCAAATACTTATATGAGCTTCTGGTTTCTACCGGTCTGCCGCAGGTCTGGATTGATTTGATCTCGCTGGTAGCCGCGGCCTTTGTTGTTTTCGGATTTCTGGCGGTCGTGGCGCTCTTTTTGGTTTGGTGGGAGCGTAAAGTTTCGGCGCATATCCAGCAGCGTTTCGGCCCGATGCGCACCGGCTGGCATGGCTGGCTTCAGACAATTGCCGATATGATAAAATTACTGCAGAAAGAGGACATCACTCCGGCAACCGCCGACCGCCCTGTCTTTTTCTGGGCTCCGGTGATTGCGCTTACCGCCGCCTTTGCGGCCTATGTAGTGATGCCTTTCGGCAAGGGATTGATTGTATCCGATCTTAACATCGGCATTCTCTTTATGGTGGCCATCACCACTTTCACTATTATCTCTTTATTGATGGCCGGCTGGGGCTCCAACAATAAATATTCGCTTCTGGGCGGGATGCGATCGGCCGCTCAGGTGGTCAGTTACGAAGTTCCCATGGTCGTCTCGATTCTGGCAGTGGTCCTTTTTGCCGGATCGATGTCGATGGTCGATATTGTCGAGTCACAGGCCAAGATTTATCAATGGTACATTTTCCGGCTTCCATTCGGCCCGATTGCCTTCATAATTTATATCATTTCCGGCACGGCCGAAACTAACCGGACGCCGTTTGATCTGCCCGAGGCCGAGCAGGAGTTGGTGGCCGGGTTTAATGTCGAATATTCCGGGATGAAATTTGCGATGTTTTTCTTTGCGGAATTCATCAACCTCTTTACCATCTCGGCTATCGGCGCCACTCTCTTTCTGGGGGGCTGGCAGGGGCCGTTCCTCCCGTCGTGGGTCTGGTTCATGGGGAAAAGCCTCTTTCTGGTTTTTGTACTGATGTGGTTCCGCTGGACCTATCCGAGATTGCGGGTGGATCAGTTGATGGAGTTTTCCTGGAAGTTTTTGCTCCCGGTGTCGTTTGCCAATCTGATAGTGGCCGGGTTCATGAAATATTCGGAGTATTTTAACTGGTGAAGAAGTTAATTGACGGCATAAAGAATCTGGTTATCGGGCTGGTGACCACCGGCAAGCATCTCGGGCGGCATGCGATCACGGTGCAGTACCCGACCGAGAAATGGACCATGCCGGAACGGTCGCGCGGCATTGTGGTGCTTCTTTCCGATAAAGAAACCGGCGAACTCAATTGTACCACCTGCCTGCTCTGCATGCGGGCCTGTCCGGCAGCGGCCATAACCATCGAGTATGATAAAGATGAAAAAGGGAAGAGGATACTCAAGGATTTTATCGTCAACAACGGCCTTTGCTGCTTTTGTGGGCTCTGTGAAGAGGCCTGCAATTTTTCGGCCATAAAAATGGCTACCAAATATGAGTTTTCCACTTATAATGATGATGAATTAGTCTGGCATAGAGATAAGCTTCAGGAAATCGGGCGTGATGTTCCCTATGAGAAGGCGGAACGGAAAAAGCCCGAGGTCAAACCTGTGGTGAAACCAACTCCAAAGCCTGCGGAATCTGAAGCGGTCGTAAATCCGTCAGCGGTAACAGAAAAGAAAACGGAAATGGGAGAAAGCACGCCTCCCGCGGAGAAAGACGATGGAAACTGAAGTTTCCCAGACAATATTTTATCTGCTGTCGTTTATTATAATAATTTCCGCTATTTATGTGGTGACGCTGAAGAATATATTTCATTCGGCGCTGTTTCTTATTCTCACATTATTTGCCGTCGCCGGGATTTATGTCATGCTTCATGCTGAATTCCTGGCCGCGGTGCAAGTGCTGATTTATGTCGGCGCGGTTTCGGTGCTGATTATATTCGCGATCATGCTGACCAGCCAGCTTACCTCCCGTCAAATCAAGCAGAGCAACGAACAGGTAACATTGGGGATTTTTGTCTGCGCCGGATTTCTTCTCGTCAGCCTCGGTTCGCTGTCCAAGACGGTCTGGAGAATAGTCGATCGCCCCCTGCCGGAAAATAATCCTCTGGCCATGGGCAAGATGCTTATGAATGAATATGTCCTGCCTTTTGAAGTTGTATCGATAGTGCTGCTGGCCGCGCTGATCGGCGCCATTGTTCTGGCCCGGAAGGAAGGCGCCTGATGATGCTTCAATACCTGGCTCTGGCGGCAATACTTTTTGCGATTGGTGTATTCGGGGTGCTAACCCGGCGCAACGCGGTTGGTATCCTGATGTCTCTGGAATTGATGTTTAATGCGGCCAATATCAACCTGGTCACTTTTAATAAATATATCGGCCCGGATAATCTGACCGGTCAGATTTTTGCGACATTTATCATTGCGGTGGCGGCGGCGGAGGCGGTGGTCGGACTGGCCATTGTCCTGCTGTTGTACCGTAACTGGCACGGCATCGATGTCGACCGGATTAATATAATGAAGTGGTAATATGCTTGAGACTGCTTATTTCATACCGTTCTATCCGCTTCTGGCGTCTTTGCTGATAATATTCTTCACCCGCTGGAACGAGAAACTGTCGTCATATCTGTCGATTGGGATGGTGCTAACCGGCTTTGTCCATGCCATTTTTGTCATGGCGGCCATGCTCTCCCGGGGCGGGCTCCCACTGGAAAAGATTATTCCTTTCGTTTCGCATCCGTCACTGACCCTGGAGCTGGGAATGTATATCGACTCGCTCACGGCGGTGATGCTTCTGGTGGTGACCATTGTCAGCGGTTGTGTGCAAATCTATTCCATTGGATATATGCACGGCGACCCGCGGTACAGCCGGTACTTTGCCTATTTATCGCTGTTCACTTTTTCGATGCTTGGTCTGGTTATCGCCAACAACTTTTTCATGATATTCATTTTCTGGGAACTGGTCGGTCTGACAAGTTACCTTTTGATCGGCTTCTGGTTCGAGAAAAAGTCGGCCTCCGATGCCGGTAAAAAAGCTTTTATAACCACGCGTGTGGGGGATCTGGGATTTATCGTCGGCATTCTGATTCTGGCCTCATATGCGGGAACTCTGAATTACCAGCAGGTTTTCGAGAAAGTATCTTCGGGGGCACTTGCGCCGGGGATGATTACGCTGGCGGGCATCTTTATCTTCTGCGGTGCGGTCGGTAAATCGGCCCAGTTCCCGCTGCATGTCTGGTTGCCCGATGCCATGGAGGGCCCGACCCCGGTTTCGGCCCTGATTCATGCCGCAACCATGGTCGCGGCCGGTGTTTATCTGGTGGCCCGCGCCATGTCGCTTTTTGTCGGTTCGGCCGAGGCTTCAATGGTCGTGGCCATTATCGGTGTCATCACTTCACTCATGGCGGCAACCATTGCACTCGTGCAAAATGACATCAAGAGAGTACTGGCCTATTCAACCGTCAGCCAGCTTGGATATATGATTATGGCGCTGGGCCTGTACGGCGTTGATTTTGCGCATGGGCATCATTCGGCGGGATTTACCGCCGGGACATTCCACCTGATGACCCACGCCTTCTTCAAGGCCCTGCTTTTTCTCGGCGCCGGTTCGGTGATTCACGCCGTCCACACGAATGACATTCAGGAAATGGGCGGCCTGTCGAGAAAAATGAAAATTACGTCTATTACATTCTTCATCGCTTCACTTTCCATCGCCGGGATTTTCCCGCTTTCGGGATTCTGGTCAAAGGATGAGATCGTGGCGACCACGCAGGGACATCCGATTTTTATGGTGCTGACTCTGCTTATCGCCTTCATGACCGCTTTCTACATGTTCCGCCTCTGCTTTTTGACTTTCACCGGCCGGCCGCGCAATGAGGAAAAATATCATCACGCCCATGAATCGCCGCGGAGCATGACCTGGCCGCTGATGTTTCTGGCCTTTCTGGCGATATTCGCCGGCTGGGTCGGGCTTCCCTGGCTCTCGCACGGATTCTCCTCGTTTGTTTTTCATGAGGAAGTGCATCATGCCGGCCCGCAGTACCTGTTGATGCTGATCTCAACCATCGTGGCTGTTTCCGGCATCGGGCTGGCTTATCTTATCTATTACCGAAAACAGATTTCGGCTGATGCTCTGGCCGAGAGGTTTAAGCCGATTTATACCACCCTTTATAATAAATATTATATCGATGAAATCTATGATGCCGTCATCATAAAGCCACTTCTTGGTTTGACCAATGTTCTCTGGTGGTTTGATGCCAACATTATCGACGGGCTGGTTAATTTTGCCGGCTGGCTAACGGTCAAATGGGCCGATCTCAAACAATGGTTTGATCAATATATTGTCGATGGCGCGGTCAACGGAGTCGGCTATGTCTGCATGGCCGGGTCATGGTTGTTCCGCTATCTGCAGAACGGTTCGGTGCAGTTTTATACGCTGGTTGTTATCGCCGCGGCGATCGGTACGGTCATTTACCGCGCCACCCCGACTGGATTCTATTATTATCTGGCGGGTCTTGTGATCGTCGCTCTGGCGAGACTTCTGCCCAGAATTTTTGATATCCGCGATATTGATACCGAGCCGAAAGCTGAAAATTAGGAGGATGGAGTAAATATATGAGTTTGCTGAGTTATACGATATTCCTGCCGATGGCGGGATTTCTCGCGATACTTTTTATTCCAAAGGAAAGGGTCTGGGCGGTCCGCTGGACGGCGGCGATATTCTCGTTTGTGCCGATGATTCTTTCTTTTATTCTGACCTACGACTATTTCTTCAATTATGCTTCCTCCTCCGCAATGGCTTTTGTTGAGGGTCCGTTTGAGTGGATTTCGGCCATTGATGCGCAGTATTTTCTGGGCGTTGATGGTATTTCGGTCCCGATGATATTTTTGACGGGACTGCTCTCATTCCTTTCGATTATCGCTTCGTTTAATATCTCCAATCGCGTAAAAGAATATTTTGCCTTCTTCCTCCTGCTGGAAACCGGCATGATGGGCGTGTTCAGCGCTCTCGACTTCTTCCTTTTCTATGTTTTCTGGGAAGTGATGCTGGTTCCGATGTATTTTTTGATCGGCATCTGGGGCGGGCCGCGTAAAGAGTACGCGGCGATCAAGTTTTTCCTGTATACCCTCTTCGGCTCCGTCTTCATGCTGGTGGCGATACTGATTCTCTATTTTACGAGCAATCCGCACACCCTCAATATGATGGAACTGATCAAAACCGCTCCGGGTATGACTCATACGCTGCAGATAATGAGCTTTGTCTTTTTCTTCATAGCCTTTGCCATCAAAGTGCCGGTCTTCCCGTTCCATACATGGCTGCCGGATGCGCACGTTGAGGCGCCCACGGCCGTATCGGTTATTCTGGCGGGCGTTCTGTTGAAAATGGGAACATACGGTATGCTCCGCGTATCCTGGCCGATGTTCCCCATGGCCGCTCGATACTTCGCCATACCGATCGCCATCCTCGGCCTGATAGGTATTATCTATGGTGCGCTGGTCTCGATGGCCCAGAAGGATTTGAAAAAGCTGGTGGCTTATTCCTCGGTTTCGCATATGGGATATTGCATGCTGGCGCTGGGCGCTTTTGGTTCGGTGACCGCTCTTACCGGAGTGATGTTCCAGATGGTCAGCCATGGTCTGATTACCGGGGCGCTATTCCTTATGGTGGGCATGCTCTATGACCGGGCCCACACCCGCGAGATTGCGGCCTTCGGTGGTCTGGGTGTCAAGATTCCGATCTATACCGGGCTGATGGTGCTTTTTTCGATGGCTTCGCTGGGCCTGCCCGGAATGTCCGGCTTTGTGTCCGAATTCATGGTCTTTGTCGGCTCGTTCGGCAGTTTCAAGATCATCACCGCCGTGGCCGTTTTGGGCGTGGTGTTGACCGCCGCCTACATGCTCCGCATGGTGCAAAAGATGTTTCTCGGTGAATTTAATATGGCCAAATGGGGTGCATTGACGGAAATCAATGTCCGCGAAATTTTGACCGTTGCGCCGCTGGCGGTGTTGACCATTATCATCGGGATTTATCCTTCGCCTCTGTCCAACCTGATGCGGGCGACCCTGGAAAACCTGGTTAACTTGATGGCGCGATAGGCATAGAGATATTATGACCGATGTAAATCTGAGAATATTGATTCCGGAAATTTTCCTTTTCCTCTGGGCGCTCTTTATCATTACCTATGATCTGGGGACCAAACGGAAGAATCCGGGACAAATCGGTTATCTTACTCTTTTCGGCATCGCCGTGACCGGCGTGCTGCTGGCCCTTTTCCACGGCGGCAATTCATTCAAGGCGATGTTTCTATCGGATGAACTGGCCCTCTTCTTCAAAATCATTTTTCTCGGGTCGGCGTTCATGGCTGTCGGTTCTTCCTTCGAAATCGCTTCCGACAAGATTCGCCATCACCGGGGGGAGTACTATGGATTGATCATGCTCTCGACCGTGGGAATGATGTTCCTGTCATCGGCCGGTGAACTGCTGACTCTGTATGTCGGGCTGGAATTGACAACCATACCTTTGTATGTGCTGGTGGCTTATTTTAAGGATGATCGCCTTTCGGTTGAGGCGGGGCTGAAATATTTCATTGTCGGCGCTTTTTCCTCGGCCATCCTGCTTTATGGTCTCTCGCTTCTCTACGGTCTGACCGGAACCACCGACATTGTCCTTATGAAAATAAACCTCTCGCTGGTCTTTCTGTCCAACGGAAAAATCGGGCCGGGATTTATTCTGGCCACGGTCATGGTTATTGCCGGAATCGGCTTCAAACTGGCGCTGGTGCCGTTTCATATGTGGGCGCCCGATGTCTATCAGGGGGCGCCGACCCCGATTACCGCTTTCCTTTCGGTCGGTTCGAAAGCGGCCGGAATTGTCGCCTTTTCCCGAATCTTTGTCAACGGCATGATCGGCTTTGCCACCGATGTTATGAAACCGCTGGACTGGGGTATAATCGTGGCGGTGCTGGCCGCCGCGGCCATGATTCTCGGAAATATAACCGCGCTGCGGCAGAAAAATATCAAGCGTATGCTGGCTTATTCCTCCATCGCACAGATTGGTTATGTTATGGTGGGGATGGTGGCCGCCTCCGAGCGGGGTATTACCGCCGTTGCCTATTATATGTTTATCTATCTGTTCGCCAACATGGGGGCTTTTGCAATCGCCACCGCGTTCAATGAAAGAACCGGCTCGGACGGTATAATCAGTTACTCCGGGCTTTCAAAATCCTCCCCCACTTTTGCCGCCTGTATGGCGATATTTTTGCTCTCGCTTGCCGGGATTCCTCCCCTGGGTGGTTTTGCGGCCAAGTATCTGGTTTTTGCCGCCGGTATTCAGGCCGGGTACACCTGGCTGGTCATTCTAGCGCTTCTTACGGCCGTGGTGTCACTTTACTACTATGCCAATGTCATAAAGATGATGTATTTTGCCCCGGAGACACCGACCCTTAAGATTAATCCTTCCTTCCCCGCCAAGTTGGTTCTCCTGCTGGGCGCCGCGGGTGTCATAATATTCGGCATTTTTCCCGGGCCGATTCTCAATATGGCCGGAGAGGCCGCCAAACTTTTTGCCTTCTAAGGCAGGCCACCCACCAAAACTATTGACAGAAACGACTTATCAGAGTATATAATCTCTGCTTGAAGCCGGTGTTTTATTTGGCTGGAGAAAGATGTCTATTTTAAGAGTCATGCGGGATATCATCAAACGGCAGTTTCTTTCGGGGGTCCTGGTCGTTGTCCCTCTGATTCTGACTTATCTGGTCCTCCGTTTCCTGTTCGAAACTGTCGATGGCATTCTTTCCCCGCTGATCTTCAAGCTTCTCGGCTATTCCATACCGGGTCTGGGGATTATTGCCACAGTTCTGATCATCCTTCTTATGGGTATTGTGACACGCAATCTGGTCGGGGCCAAGCTATATGGCTATGGTGATAAGATGCTCACGAAAACGCCGCTTATTCGCATCATTTACTCGGCTGCCAAGCAGCTTATTGAGGCGGTCTCGGTCCCCAATATCAAGACCTTTAAAGAAGTGGTTATGATCGAATATCCCCGCCAGGGGCTTTATGCGGTCGGATTCGCGACCGCCAAGATCAAATTCCAGGGAGGAAAGGACGGCGACAAGAAACTGGTCGGCGTTTTTATCCCCTCCACGCCGACCCCGATGACCGGCATGGTCGTATTTATTGCTGAGGAAGATGTTATTTGCATGGATATCACGGTGGAAGAGGGAATCAAGCTGATAGTTTCCGGGGGCATTGTCTCGCCGCAAACCATTAATCTTCACGCACGTCGTACCATCGGGGAGGCTTAAGAAGATCATGCGTCTGGCCAATATGCTGAAAGAATCATTTATTCTGGATGATCTTAGGGCGACCACCAAAGAAGGCGCCATTGACGAGTTGCTGGAGCTCCTGAAAAAGGAAGACCCATCGGTCAATCTGGAGGTTATTAAAGAGCTCATTATCGAACGGGAGGAAATCGAAAACACCTCCTACGGTCGCGGTTTTGCCTTCCCCCATGCCCGCACTGATGAGGTTGATGACATGCAGATTCTTCTGGGAATTTCCAAGGTCGGTCTCAGGGACAGGACCCCCGATAATGTTCCGTTGGCGGTCATTGTCCTGCTTCTGACGCCGTCGAATATTTCCCGGTTGTATCTCCAGACTCTTTCGGCTCTTGCCACCTTCGCCCGGATAGAGGGCAATCTCAAGAAACTCACCGGGGCCAGGACCAATGTCGAAATGGTTGATATTATTTGGCAGAGCGGAGTGAGGGTAGAGAAAGAACTGCTGGTAAAAAATATGATGCGGCGGGATGTCGTGAACGTGACCGCGGAAGATTCGCTCAAGAAAGTGGCCAATTTGATGTTTAAAAATCGTCTTTCGGCGCTGGCCGTGGTTGACGACACCGGATATCTTCTGGGCCAGATTACCGACAAAGACCTGATTCAGGCCGCCCTTCCCGATTACCGTGCCATGATGGAAAACCTGAACTATACCATGGATGTGGAACCTTTCGAAGAACTTTTAAAACAGGAAGAAAAAATCAAGGTTTCTCAACTTTACAAAACCGACCATGTCACGACTTCCATGGAGACAAAACTGGTCGATGCAGCGGCGCTGATGATATATAAAGACCTGCGGCAAATTTTCGTGACCAAGGATGGTAAGCTTGTCGGCATTCTTGTCCGCAAAGATATTGTCAACATGATCATACGCGGCTAGGAGAGCCGCGCTCGCGATCTCACCCCATTCCTCCCGGGGCAAATCCTTCAATTTTTCTTGGGAGCTTTATCTATGGAAGCCGCCGGCCGGTCAAGAGCGCTGTTCGCCGGTTCGCCGCGGCGGAATATCAGCGAAAGAACGATGGCCAGCACGAAAATTCCGGCGATGATAATCAGGGCGAGGGCGGATGAGATATTGATGATATCGGCGAAAAGCATTTTTAATCCTACGAAAGCCAGAATCGCCGACAGAGCGTACTTCAGATAATAAAAAAGCTGCATCAGCCCGGCGATGGCAAAATAAAGGGCGCGTAACCCCAGAATGGCAAAAACATTGGAAGTGTAGACAATGAACGGGTCGAGCGTGATGGCGAAAATTGCCGGGATGGAATCAAGTGCAAAGACCAAATCGGTGGATTCCACAACCAGCAGCACGATCAAGAGAGGCGTTCCGTAGGTTCTCCCTTTCCTGCGTACCAGAAAATGCCCTTTCTCATAATTTTCGGTAATCGGCAGGAATCGACGCACCAGTTTCAAAAGCGGATTCTTTTCCGGCTGAATTTCTTTCTCTTTCCCGATTGCAAGTTTGATTGCCGTGATGATCAGAAAGGCGCCGAAGACATACAGTATCCAATGGAACTTGGCGATAAGGATGGTTCCGAGAACAATGAACAAACCTCGCAGGATCAACGCCCCCAGAATGCCCCAGAATAGGACCCGGTATTGATATCGTCCAGGAACCTGAAAATAGGTAAAGACGACCAGAAATACGAAAATATTATCGATGCTGAGTGCCCGCTCTATGAGATAGCCGGTCAGAAACTGCAGGCCGGAGTCATGCCCTTTCCAGAGATAGACGACAAGATTAAAAGCCAGGGCAACGAAAATCCAGATCCCGCTCCAGATAAGTCCTTCTCTGACCGTAATGACATGATCCTTGCGATGGAATATCCCCAAATCGATAGCCAGCAGAATCAGAATGAAAATATTGAAACCGACCCAGAGAATGATTTTGCTTGAAATAATTGTGGCGAGAAGCATCATAAGCTAAAATTTACTCTTCCTGATTCTCATCATTTTTGGAAATATAGCGGCGAGGTGTCATTTGTCAAGAAAATGTCCATGGCAGATGGCGGCAAGCTGAAATTATTTTTTTGAGGAACGAATCAGGAGGTCCTTTGTTTCGCCGTTTCTCACAATCACCAGAAAAACGCCGGTGGCGCCAAGCCCTTCAATCATTTTATCCGTGAGTTGGCGGGCATTGGTCACTCTTTCCCCATTTACGGTCTGAATCTTATCTCCGATACGGAGCCCGCCGATAAACGCCAGCCTGGTGGAATCGATGGAAATTACCTTGAGCAGTCCATCCGGATCTTTCGTCACGGTCAGACCGAGGCGCCCGCCTACTCCAACCGCGGAACTTTTCTCTCCCGTGGGTGCGGTGGCCCCGGCTTCTTCTTCGAGTGGAGCCGTGACCTCAATCAAAGGTGAATTGGGAGGCACTTCGGCCAAATAGGCCAGCAGGGGCTTTTCGGCAGAGAGTTTCCATTGCTGTCTGAAGTTGCTTCTGTAAATTTCCCAGCCGGGATTATAGCGGCGCCATTCATCCGAGGCAAAGATAACCCTGAGGGTATCAGCCGGGATGAATTTTTCGGCGCAGGCGACGGCCAGTGTCATGACCATAATATCCAATCGGAACGGCCCCGGTTCCATCAAGGGATGTTTCGATTCCTCCGGCTGCACGAGTCGGGGACAATCTGTTTGAAGAAGATTTCGTCCGCAGAGCACCTGTATTAATTTCAGCAGTTGATGTAAACCGGATGGTGCGGCAATTATGGCCGTTCCCTCCTTTATTCCTTCCACCGGCAAGACGGCTGGCTCATATAGAAGCGATACCGGAAGGTATTTCAGCAGATGCACCTTGATTCCCGGCTCCACCCAGCTGATACCGGATAGGTCGCTGATAGCGGTCATGATGGAATCCCCAAGAACACTCCACATCGCCACCAGGGGGCCGGCTTTTGAGTCTGTCATCATGATATCCTGACCGATTTCAAACCGTCCCGGATCATAATCAGGATAAAATGCTTTTGTCAGATAGTAATTATCTGAGGTAAACCTGACTATTGGCAGTGTCGAATCAACATCTTTCGGGGAGAGCGGCGCCGCTTCTGTTAACGGCTCCTGAGCCGAAGCAAATCCGATTATGAGAAAAAGCGGAATAAGCAAAGAAATAACTCGCATACCAATAGAATTTGGCGATAGTCAGCCTGAAAATCAAGTGATAAATGCAGAAGTCAGGAAATGAGGTCGGACGGAACCGGAACTGTTGCGATTGGCTGGTATGGAGTCAGCTTTCGCAATTCGAGATAAAAGAGTGTGAAAAAGGAGCTGAGCATCGCCCCGAAATAGCCGGTGACGACGATGGCCACGGAAATAAAAACAGGAACTTCAACAATCAAAAGAATTACCGCCGTGGTTGCCGAACCGAAACTTCCGAAAATCAGCGGCAGGGCAAAAACCAGCACCAGCATGGCATTCAGGGTGAAGAGGATCAATCCTATCGCAAGCGATATCAGGAAAACGACCAGATTCTTGCCGGGATGCGCCTTAAACAGATGAAAGCCCTCCATTATGGCATCGGCAATATCGCGGCCGCCGATGATTAGCTCCCGTTGAGAGAGGCCGTAAACAGAGGTAAACGCATAAAGGGCGACCATAAAAATCGGGATGACAAGAGCAAGTATCAGGAAACCGACTACTACCGAGGCGGCAAATATAACGGCCACTGGTACGGCCAGAAGGGCAATAATGGCGATCATGGTAAACAGGGCAATGAGCCACAAGCCGCCGAAACTCCAGAAATAGTGCGCCCCCACTTTGAAAGATTCCTTAAGACTGCATCGGGCTTCCCTTTCCACTTTCACCACGGCATCGGTCAGGCCGGCGGCGCAAATAAGGTGCATAATCAAGAAGAAGAAAACGAGAAGGAGAGCGTAAATAAGGATGATCATAATGAGATAGGGATGATCGCTCACCACACCGGCGACTTTAGCCTGATGCTCCTGGCTGATAAACATGCTGCTGCCGCCGAAAAATGAAGCGAAAAATCCGAGCACCCAGAGTAATTTGAATTCCCAACTGATGCTGAAAGAGCGGTTGAGTAGCTTTCCGTAATCCATATCTACCATTTATAGATTAAAGGACCGGGAATCAACAAAAAAATCCGAAGCGGCTGACTCCTTGATTATTTCGCCGAATGGCCGTTTCCATTCCCGTCATCGATTCGGCCGTCTTTCAGCCGGATTGTCCGTTTCGTCTGCCGGGCGATATTCGAGTCATGGGTGATGATAATAATGGTATGCCCTTCTTCCCAGAGCCGCATAAACAGCTTGATGATTTCGCCGCCGGAAAGGCTGTCAAGGTTGCCGGTTGGCTCATCGGCCAGAATCAAATTCGGTTTGTTGGCCAGCGCCCGGGCGATTGCCACCCGCTGCATTTCGCCGCCCGACATCTCGGTCGGCTTGTTGGCCATTTTATCGGCCAGGCCGACACTGGCCAGAAGCTCCACCACCCGCTCGCGGCGTGCTTTCCCCTTCATGCCGGCGAAAAGAAGCGGAATTTCAACGTTCTCGAAGGCGGATGCGTAGGGGAGAAGGTTAAAAGACTGGAACACAAATCCGACCTTTTGATTTCTGATTTCCGCCAGTGCGTTCGAGGAAAGGGTTCTGATATTGATCCCATCGAACAGATAATCCCCCGTCGTGGGGACATCAAGGCAGCCCATGATATTCATGAGGGTCGATTTCCCCGAGCCGGAAGGCCCCATGATGGACACAAATTCATTGCGCTCCACGGTGAGATCGATACCCTTAAGCGCCTCGAATTCCACCTTGCCGGTTATATATTTCTTTCGCAGCAGTTTCATTTGTATCATAAATTGAACCTCGTCATCTGATTTTCTATTCATAGCGGAGCGATTCCACCGGATTGACCGAGGCCGCCTTGGCCGCCGGAAAAATCCCCGAGACGAATCCGATGACGCCGAGCACGGCAACGACGATGAGACCGATTTCCGCCGAGACGGTGGGTCGGCCCATGAAATCGAGGACGTCGCTCTGAATCGGTATTCTTTTGAATGCTTCGGTCAGTATGTAACTGAGCGACATGCCGAAGAAGCCGCCGACCGCCGTGATGGAAAGCGATTCCACCAGAAACTGAATCAGAATGTACTTTCGCTTGGCGCCGACAGCCATCTTGATGCCGATTTCGCGTGTCCGTTCTTTAATCGAGACATACATGATATTGGCGACACCGACTCCGGCGATAAGAAGCGACATCCCGCCGATTAATCCCAGGAATATCTGGATTCCCATCATGATGTTACTGAACTCACGCGCCTCCTGGGCCACATCCCAGATTGAAAGAGCCCGTTCATCTTTCGGGTCGAATTTATGTTTGGCTCCCATCACCTCGTAAACGCGGGTTTCAACCGCCGCAGAAGTGGAGATGTCTTTCGGCTGGTATATCATGAGACTGAAATATTGATAGCCATAAATGGCCGCAAAAGTGGTCGCCGGGATGCTGGCGCAAGCCGCATCCGGGCCGTTATACATGGACATCTGGTTCTTCTTTTGCATCACTCCGATTACCATGAAGGGAATGGAATTTATCAGCACCTGCTTCCCGACAGCATCTTCGGCGCCGAACAGTTTTGTTTTCAATTCATCGCCCAGAAAAACCACTCGCCGTTTCTGCTCCATGTCAAGATTATTGATAAATCGCCCGCCCGACATCGGATAATGGGTGCGGATGTCTTCATAGCAGGGATAGACACCCGTCACACGTTCGGAGAAGATCTTATCTTTGTATTTGATATTTGTTCCCCAGGCCGTATATTCACCGGCAACATGGCGCAATTCCGGCATGCGCCGCTGGAGATACTCGACATCATCGGAAGTAAAACGGATCGGCCGCCCCTTGCCTAATCCCTGAAATGGAATCGAGGTTTGCCCGCCCCACATTATTGAGATCCCTTCTCCAAGGCCGCGCTGGTTATTCAGCATCTGACTCTTAAGCCCTTCACCGAAAGCCAGCAGGAGCATGATCGATATCGATCCCCAGGCGATGGCCAGGATCGTCAGCGTCATCCGCTTTTTCTGTTTGCGGAAATCGCGCATGAAAACGTTATATAGAAGTTTTGGATTCATATCTCAATACAGTTTCAGGGCCTGCACCGGTTGAAGATTGGCCGCCCGCCGGGCCGGGAAATATCCGGAGATCAGGCCGATTATGCCCAGCACACCCACCGCTACCGCCGTCCCCAGTACATCAACTTCGGGGATACCTATGAAGTCATCAAACTTGAAAAGTGGAACTATCTTTATTATCCCGATACCGATTAAATATCCGGCCAGCCCGCCGACCGTGGTCAGGAGCAGCGTCTCGAAAACAAATTGCAGCTTTATCATCGCTTTTTTCGCCCCCAACGCCATCTTGATCCCGATTTCCTTGGTCCTCTCCTCCAGTACCACATTCATGATATTGGAAACCCCGATGCCGCCGGTAATGAGAGTCGCCACGCCGATGCCGATCAGAAAAATTCTGAAAGCCCAGAAGAAAGTGCTCAGGAACTTCATCCCTTCGGTCGTGTCCCAAATCGACAGTGCTTCCTTATCGGAAGGGTCAAAGCGGTACTTATTTCCCAGCAGAGTGTATATTTCATCCTTCACGCTTTGCATGGAGCTGGTTTCTTTATGCTGCACCACAAAGTCGTTCAGATACCGCCGTGAGTACATCCCCTGGAAAGTGCTGGAGGGAATAACCCCTTTGTTATTATCGCGGCCGCTGTAGGAACTGTCCTGCTTTTTTGGTTTGAGGACGCCGATGACCTGAAAAGGAACATTGTTGACGAGAATATATTTCCCGATAGCCTCATCGGTTCCAAAGAGTTGTTTTTTCAGTTCATCACCGATGAAAATTACTCTTCGCTTCAAGCCGATATCATATGCGTTGATAAATCTTCCGCCGCTATCGGGAATCAGGTTGCGCATCTCACCGAATTCCGGCCACACGCCGATTATATTCTGAATCACTTCGTTCCGACCGTACTTAAGCCGTACGCCCCACTTGGAATATTCCGGCGAAATATAATTGATGCTGCCGATGCGGGATTTCATCAGGGCAACATCCTCTTCGGTGAAATTGATGTTCCGGCCCCGGGGCAGGCCCTGCCATGGCTTTGAGGTGATGTTGGGCCAGACGATGGCGATATTTTCACCCAGGCCGCGCTGGGACTTCATTTGTTGTTTGTGGATCCCTTTCCCGAAGCCGAAAAGAAGGACTATCGCCAGTGTGCCCCATAGAACTCCGCCCATGGTCATAAAGGTGCGAAGCTTCTGATTGCGCATGTCGCGCAGGAATTGCTTTACCGAAAGAAGAGGAATCATCGAAAGGCCATTTCCCTACTTTATTTCCTTGGGAGGACGTTCCACCAGCAATTCCCCTTCCGCCAACCCCTCGACAATCTCAATGTTGATTCCATCCGAGAGGCCGGTCTTGACATTTCTGGGACTAATAATTCCGGCAGAATCCTGCACCTCTACGGTTGAGGAAGTGTCGCTGATTTTCAGCAGCCTTTCCGGAACCAGGAGGATATCCTCTTTTTTATTGATAATAATATTGGCGTTGGCACTGTAACCGGCTCGAAGGAAGGATTTGCCGACTTCGGTCAGCTTTATTTCAATATCAAAAAGGGTGGAACCCTCTTCTTTATGCGCCTTGGGCGAAATTTTGTCGAGGATTCCCTTGATCGTGTCGCCCGGGATGGCTCCTATTTTGATTTCCACCGGGAGGTTGACCCGCAATTTCCCGACATCGATCTCGTCAACCGTTCCTTTAAAAATCAGGTCTTCCAGATAAGCCAGCGACATCAAGTCGGTTCCGGCCTGATAAGAGGTCAGCGGCACTACCGGGTCCCCCTCCTCGACCAGCTTGGCCAGCACCGTGCCATTGATAGGCGAGCGGATAGTATTATCGACCTTGATATCGGCAATCTGTGTCTGTCCCGATTGAATCAACGAGAGCTTTTCGCGGGCCAGCTTGAGGCGTAAGTCAGCTTCATCATAACCGGCTTTCTTTGATTCATATTCCTGATTGGAGATTAATTGCTTGTCGCGGAGAGACTGCACGCGGTCGAATTCGCGCTTGGAATTGTCGAAAGCCACTTCGTAGATTTCCACCTGACGTTTGGCCTCGGCGAATTCGATCGGGGTGGGGTCAGGAGCGACATCAATTATAGGATCGCCTATTTTGACCAAGTCGCCGATATCGACATAGATCTTTTTGACAATTCCGGAAATTTTCGACTTAACCGATATTTCTCTTTCCGGTTCGATTTTTCCGACCGCCAAAGCTTTGTCGATAATGGCGCCCTTTTCCACTTTAACCGTTTTGAAATCATTTGTTTTCTTGGCGGAGCCGTCAATGGCGAAAAACAGAACGGCCCCCACGACAATAACGGCGAAGGCAATGAGGATAATTTTTTTTACCATTTTATACTCTCTTTGATTTTTGTTTTTATTATGAGGTTCATCTGATAATAGTTTACGCTGGCTCGGCGAGTTTGTTTCGCGTCCCGTTTCTTTTACAATAGCCGCAATTCTAACCTTTGACATTGGTAATCAGATAATCTATCTTTGAGTCTGCCGGATTGAGAGACTATCTTTGGAGGTCTGTTTGTTGAGACATCGTTATAATATTTTCATGTCGATGCTTCTGCTAATTCCGATCATTATATGTTGTGCCGGGAAATCAGGTCCCCGGGAAAAAAGCGGGGCCGATACAACTGCCTCGCCCGATAGCCTGATCATCTCTCTCAAAGGGCAAACCGGCAAGTCGGTTTTCGAAATAACGAGAGCCAATCATAAAGTCGACTACCTGGATAGCCCGGCCGGAGTCTTTGTGAAAGCCATTGATTCCCTTGAATCGGGATATTATTACGGCTGGATATATTCTGTTAACGACACCGTTGGCCAGATCGCCTCAGACCGCTTTGTCACCAGAGGCGGCGATATAATCAAATGGCATTTCCGGAAATTCTAATGGGAAAGGTGGAATACTCATGTCCAAAAGAAATAATGTGGATAGCATAATCGATGGGAAATCCCTTTTCCTGATTGCCGGCCCCTGCGTTATCGAGTCGGAAGAGCTCTGCTTCCGGGTGGCGCATAAGCTAAAAGAGCTTTCGGAAAAGTATGATATTCCTTTGATATTCAAGTCATCGTATGCCAAGGCGAATCGTCTCTCGGGCGATTCTTTTGCCGGGCGGGGGATTGATTTTGGTCTGACCGTTCTTCAAAAGGTGGGGAAGGAGTTCGGCCTGCCGCTTTTGACCGATGTTCACGAAACGCCCGAAATAAATCTGGCCGCACAGGTGGCTGATATCCTGCAGATTCCGGCGTTTCTATCGCGCCAGACGGAGCTGGTGCGGCAGGCGGCCGCCACCGGCAAATGGATCAATATCAAAAAGGGCCAGTTCCTTGCCCCGGAGGATATGGATAAAATTGCCGCCAAAGCTCAGTCGGGAAAAGTGATGCTGACCGAAAGAGGCTCCTCATTCGGCTATCATAATCTGGTAGTCGATTTTCGCTCGCTTCTCATCATGCGGAAATTCGGCTATCCGGTTATTTTTGATGCCACCCATTCCCTGCAGCTTCCCGGCGGCGGCGGAAAGATCTCCTCCGGCCAGCCGGAATTCATCATTCCCTTTGCCCGGGCGGCGGTGGCCATCGGGGTCGATGGTCTCTTTGTCGAAACGCATCCGGAGCCGGCCAAGGCGTTGAGCGATTCGGCTACCATGCTTCCTCTGGCCAGCATGGAGATGCTCGTGTCCGAGGTCTGGAAAATCAGGCAACTTCAGGAAATGACCGGAGATAAATTATAAACATGGCACTAAAGAAATATCTGACCTTTGACCAGTTGGCCGGGAGGATAAAAAATATAAAACTCCTTGCTCTTGATGTTGACGGTGTTCTGACCGATGACAGTATCTTTTTCGGCCCCGATGGATTTGAGTTGAAAAAATTCAATATATCCGATGGCTTCTTCATAGTCCTGGCGCTTCGGTCGGGATTGGAAATTGCGGTGGTTTCCGGACGTCCGTCGGCTGCAACCACTACCCGCATGAAAGACCTTGGCGTGAAATATGTTCTTCAGGAAATGAAAGACAAGCGGAAACAGATTATCCCGTTGCTGGAAAAACTGGGAATAGACCTTTCGCAGGTAGCCTTTGTCGGTAATGAGATTCTGGATATCGGGCTGGCGCGCGAGGTCGGCTTGGCTATCGCGGTGGCCGATGCGGCCGAGGAATTGAAAAGGGAAGTGGATTACGTTACTTCCGCCAAAGGCGGCTACGGGGCGGTTCGCGAAATTATCCGGGCCTATTTTCAGGGAAATAATCTTGACCCGGCCGCCTATTTGATTTAGGTTCTGAATATGATTTTGGAAAATGGACGGAAAGTAATTAGGAAAGAGGCCGAGGCGATTGCCGAACTGGCCCAAAGGCTGGATGAGAATTTTGTCAGTGCGGTTCAACTGATATTGGAATGTAAGGGGAGAGTCATTATCACCGGCATGGGGAAATCTGGTCTGGTCGGTAAAAAAGTTGCCGCCACTTTTGCTTCCACCGGTATTGCCGCCTTCTTCCTGCATCCCGCCGAGGGTGTCCACGGCGATCTCGGCCTGGTTCGTTCCGACGATATAATGATTGCCATCACCAAATCGGGTGCAACTGAAGAGCTTTATCAAATTCTTCCCGCTGTCAAAAGGCTGGGGGTGAAAATAATCCTCATGACCGGACAGGTCGATTCGCCTCTGTCGGCCAAGTGTGACATTGTGCTGGACTGCTCGGTCAGATCCGAGGCCTGCCCCAATAATCTGGTGCCGACCTCCTCGGCGACTGCGGCGATGGTAATGGGTGATGCTCTGGCCATTGCCCTTCTGGAAGAACGTGATTTTTCTCCCGAGGATTTTGCCTTTCTGCACCCCGGCGGGTCGATCGGACGGCGTCTATTGATGACAGTCGAGGAACTGATGCACACCAACTCGGAGATCCCCATTGTCCACCCGGAGACGATTGTTCGCGATACGATTCTGGAGATTACCGGGAAACGGCTCGGCACGGCTCTGGTCGTGGATAATAACAATATGCTTCTGGGGATTTTCACCGATGGCGACCTCCGCCGGCTGGCCGAAAAGGATGACAATTTCTTTATTCGTAAGACCGGTGATGTTATGTCCAGAAATCCGAAAACCATCGGCCCGCATGCCATTCTCGATGAAGCGCTGGCGGTGATGGAAAGATTCTCTATTATGGTTCTTCCGGTTGTCGATCAGAATCATCAGCCGGTCGGCATTATCCATCTGCATGATATTCTCAAATCCAAGCTGGTATAGTTATCCGTGGGGAGATTCAAGAAAGTCAAGAATGACATCATCTATTACTTTATCCGAGCAATAGTTGCTTTTCTCAATATTATGCCGCGTTCACCGGCTCTTTTTATAGGCTCCCTGCTTGGATTTGTCGCCCATTTGCTGATTCGGAAAGACCGTCTTAAAGCCTACCGGCACCTTGATTTCGCTTTTGGCGACAAGCTGAGCCATTCAAAGCGCAAAAGCATCGTCCGGAATCTTTTCCTGAACATCGGCCGAAATGCAGTCGATGTCATCCGCCTCAGGAAACATTATTATGAAATCTCCCCCCTGGTTGCCATCGAAGGGCGGGAGCATTTCGAGCAGGCGTATCAGCGGGGGAAAGGAGTCTTAATCATCACCGGGCATCTGGGGAATTTCGAACTGCTGGCCATTCATCTGGCCAATTCCGGCTATAGTGTTGCGGCTATCGCCAGAGAGCTGTATGATAAAAGGCTTAATATCCTGCTCAATGAGAATCGGGAGGCGATGAAGGTGGCGATGATCGATACCCGGCAGTCGCCGCGGCGGGTAGTGCGCCTGCTCCATCAGGGGTATGCTATTGCCGTCCTGATCGATACCGATTCGATGCGAATCCGGAGCATGTTTGTGCCCGCGTTTGGAAGGCTCTCCAATACGCCGGTGGGGCAATCGGTGCTGGGATTGCGCACCGGGGCCGCCTTTATCCCCATGGTCTGCGTGCGCCGGGGGAAAAAGTATCGGCTGATTATCCGGCCGGAAATTGTTATTGAAAGAAGTGATAATTTCGAAAAAGATGTGTATAATATGCCAAAGAACTGCACTGAGGTCTTGGAGGAGTTTATAACCGAGTTCAAGGACCAGTGGATTTGGATGCATAACCGATGGTTAACCAGGCCTGAAAAGCCGATAGACATTAAATATGAGCCGACTTGAGATTCTATATACAATTTTGGTCTTCGTTCTGGCTGCCGTGCTTATAAACTGCGGCAGCAAGAATGAAATCAAGGCGCCTGCTTCGGGACCTGACAGCACCTCCGCCCATAAGATTCGCCCCGACCAGCAACTGCGCAATGCCCGCATCTTCCTTTACAACAAGGCCACCCGCACCACCGATATCCGAGCCGATTATATTGAGAAATATGACAAGTTCGATTCGACCCTGGCCTGGAATCTGAAAGTCGATTTCTTTGATTCCGCCGGCAATGAGATTTCCAACCTCACGGCCGACAGCGGACTGGTGCGGGAACGGACTAATTCAATGGTGGCCAACGGTCATGTGATCGTTGTTAGTGCGGATAGCTCCCGCCTGGAAACCGAGCAACTTCTCTGGAACGCCCGCGATAACAAGATCGAGACCGATAAATTCGTCCGGATAATTCAGAAGGGGGATACGACTACCGGTTATGGTCTTGAGGCGGATCAGAAATTGACTCGAATAAAAATCAAGAAGCAGGTCAGCGGGGCGCTTAAGAGCACCGAAGGAGTCGAGCCGTAAATCCCCGCGGTATTATTTTTCATCCGTTGCCCAGATAGCCTCCCTTCTCTTTGTCATGTCATAAAGTCGATAAGCCCTGAAGGTACTGATACTCTGGCTAATTGAGGGCCGTCTATTGCCGATGGTCAAAAATGTCTTGACAGAATTTGCGAATAGATTAACTTATTGTAAGACATAGAAAACCATAGATTACTCGCCATTATTCCGGCAGGCAGGGTCTGAAAGTAAATCGAATTAAAGAGGAAGAATCTGCCGCAAAATTATCACTCCTTAGTCCAGAAGGAGAAATCTGGTATGAGACTTATTAAAGAGAGCTTATTGCATAAGGCACCGATTATTTGCCTTTTGTTGCTTTTGCCCACGGCGGCCCTGGCCACATTTTCCATTGTGGCGGTTGACACCGAAACCGGCGCCGTCGGCGGGGCCGGTGCCTCCTGCATCGCCAACTCAAGAATTATCAACGATCTTATTGAGGGGATCGGTGCGATCCACACGCAGGCGTACTATCTGGTGCAAAATCAGAATAATGCTCATAATCGTATGCTGCAGGGACTGACACCGGATTCGATTATCGGCTGGCTGGCGGCAAATGATGTCGAGGGTGATCCGGGGTACCGCCAATATGGAGTGGTCACCCTGGCCGGGTCGGGAGCTTCGGCGGGGTACACGGGAACTATCAACTCACCATGGGCCGGACATCTGACCGGAATAGGATACTCCATTCAGGGGAATATCCTTCTCGATGGCTGGATACTTGATTCGATGCAGGCGGCATTCCTCCGGACAACCGGGCCGCTCGAAGATAAATTAATGGCGGCATTGATGGCGGCCAATACGCCCGGCGCCGACACTCGCTGCTGGTCGTGCGACAAACCGGCTATTTCCTCTTTTATCAAAGTGGTGCATATCGGCGACGGCGCGACACCATACCTCTGGGAATATGTCGACAATACACTCTGCTCCAAGAATCCCCTTGATTCGCTTTTGGTGCGATTCAATGCCTGGAAAGCACTGCGTTATGCCGATCCGAATATCTCGACCGTGACGGTCGATAAGACAATTCTTGCGAGCGGCGGGCAGGATTCGATACGTATCACCGTGACACCGCTCAACAACCAGGGGCAGCCGCCGGTGATGGGCGCCGCAGTGGCGATAGCCCACAGCGGAGGTGGAATCCTAACCCCGGTGGTCGATAATGGCGATGGGACGTTCTTGGCTTTCATGAAAGCCCCGGCGACAGCAGGCAGCGATTCGATAAAAGTGACGGTTACAGCCGGCGGGCAGGAGACGCTTCTCACCCAGAAACCGGTGCTGCAATATTATCTCTGCGGCGATGTTGATGGGGACGGGAAAGCGAGTATCCGCGACATAACGTTTCTTATCAATTTCCTCTACAAAGGCGGGCCGGCGCCCGATCCCCTCGCGCGCGGGGATCTCAATAATGACGGCAAAAGGAACATTCAGGACATAACCTATATGATTGCATTTCTTTACAAAGGCGGGCCGCCGCCGATCTGTCCGTAGCGTTGGAAGAGCCTTGTACAAGCATTTGGGCGACTTTCGGGTCGCCCTTTTTTATTGCAGTGTATAGTAATGTGTCGCTTGATTAAACCATACAAAGGCACGGCACCGCTGTGCTTATACCGCGGAGGGCGGGCAGTTTAGGAGTGGCATCCGGTTGATGAACGGTACTAACTCACAGCGAGCGGTGAAGCACGCAGGCATAGGTCCAATTGGAGAAAAAGGGGAGTGATTTGCTCCCGTTTCTGCGTCCAATTGATGGTCTAAATGGCCTCAGGCCATTAATTCCCTTGACAAAAATGTAATTTTGATAGATATTTAGATATTGAAATCAAGACCATAGCTACTATTACGTGTACCTGTATAATAGGTCGTTAACACTTTTAGAAACGGAGGGAGTCATGAGGAAAGTTGCTTCCCCTCAAATGGCGATAGGATTGTCGGTGATTTTCTTATTGCTCTGGCTTTCGGTTCCGACCGGAATCGCGCTGGCTCTTAACCCGGCCGACAGCCTTTATTTCGAAATCGTCAAAACACATCCCGGCAGTATTTTTGGTGTGCAGACTGCCGATATCGACCGTGATGGAAATATGGATATAATCTTTGTCGGCGATATCAACGCTAATATAAGAATTATGTATGGGATGCCGGATGGTCATTTTGAAACGCCGGTGGTCTATGGATTTGAGGGGACGACTTTTACCATCGGCTATATCAACGGCGACACTCTTCCCGATATTGCCACCAATTTTGTGTATGATATCATGGTAGCTGTCAATGATGGTAGCCGCAATTTTGCAGTCGATTCAATATCTCAACCCTACAGTAACCTGCAGGGTATCGCTACCGGTTATTTCAATAGCGACCAATATCTTGATATAGCCGCTTCCGGAAATATCTATCTCGGTGACGGAAATGGAAATTTTCCGACCATATATGAGGGGCGCATTCCCGCGCAGACGGTCTATGTCAGTGATTTTAACGGTGATGGCATCGATGACATTATCGGCATCGATTGGGCCGGCCTGGCAGGAATTTTTTTGAATGACGGCAACACCAATTTCACTCAGTCTTATTCTTTCAATCTGGGGAATTTTACTGCGGCCGTCTCGATTACCGAGCCGTTCGCCGATTTCAACCACGACGGCAACGAGGATTTTGCTTTCATCACGGCGATGATCCCGAGCAGCCTGGCTTATGTGACGATTGGGTATGGCGATGGCGCCGGTGGCGTGATTCACATGGATACGTTGAGTATATATGGTTATGCCTGGGGGATGGCGATTACCGATGTCAACCGCGACAATAACCTTGACCTGATTGTCATGGATCCGACTAACAGAGAGATGGTCTTCTTTCTGGGAGACGGCCAGGGATATTTTAGCAACTCCCTTCAAGTCTCTTTCACTACCGAACCTTATGCGGTGGCACTGGCGCCGGGAGACATCGACCGCGACGGTAACCCCGATTTTGTCTCTGGTTCTACTGGTGAGGATAGTATCAAGCTTTTCATGAATCAACTTCCCGACCGGCCGATTCTCGATAATCGTATGATTACCACCGTTTATTCCAATGCCTCGGTTGCTATCACCAACCCGGATAATTTCCGTCTCTCCCGAGATTTCACGACTGTCGCCGGTGCCGCTTTCTGTCGCCTCGATGCCAACCAGGACAATCTGATTGATCAGCAGTCGATTGACTATAACCTCCAGAACGGAGAATACAAACTGGTCTTCAGGAAGAAACCGAATGCACCGGCCGGATCCAAATTCTCCGGTGATATCAATATCGGCAATATTAAGGCGACGCTGTTTAAGGACTATGATGTGCCGGGCAGCGCTTCCGACAGTCTCGTTTTCTACTACAAAGTCGAACCGACCTCTTCGATACAGCCGGCCAACGGCCAGACCATGGCGGCCGGGAGACCCAGTTTTGACTGGACCGGCTTGATCGCCAATCCGCAACCCGGTTACCGGTACCAAATCCAGCTCGACCGCTATTATGATTTTCGCGCCCCGATTATCGATGTCGGCGGGCTGGTTTCCCCGAAATACATTTCCTCCGCTCCGCTTAGCCCGGACATAGTGTACTATTGGCGGGTGCGAACTTTTGACGGTGCCGATTGGACGGAATATTCCCACGCTTTTGCTGTAACGGCGGTTACCTATATTCCGGGTGATGTCAGCGGTGATGATATTGCGAATATTCGTGATATTACTTACCTGATCGATTTCCTCTATCGCGGGGGACCCAGCCCCATTCCGCCCGAGGCGGGAGACATCAACTGCAACGGGCAGACCAATATTCAGGATATAACCCATTTGATTAAATTCCTGTATTTGGGCGGTGCGGCCCCCTGCGGTTGGTAGAAGTTGAAGCTATTAATTGATAGCAGATTACGGAATAGGCGACAATTTGGTCGCCTATTCCAATCTTTCATCTTTTTGTTTCGATGTGAGCGCCTTTTTATTGAACTAAATGACAGCAATTTCATGTTTTCGTCCGCCTGCCGAACTTCCCGGCCATAAAAAATTAACTCATTGACAAAAACGCGCCGCCGTTTATATTCATAGCCAAACCTTAATTTGGAGAACCAATGGACCAGGATTTACAGGGTAAAATCGGCCGCTTTACATTGCCCGAGATATTCCAACTTATCGCCAACAGCCGCAAAACCGGCACCCTCGGAATTCAGAAAGACGATGATATCGTCATGGTCTATTTCAAACAGGGTCAGATTGTCTACGGCTATGGGCCGCGCCAGACCTATCATCTGGGGGAGCTTCTCCGCGAAAAGGGGAAAATCAGCGCCGAACAGCTCAATGATGCGGTCAATGTTCAGGCCAGAACCGAAAGCTCCAAACGTCTGGGGCGGATTCTTATAGAAAAAGGATATATCAAGCGCCAGGATCTTGAGCAGGTGGTCAAAACGCAGGTCGAAGAACTGATTTTTTCGCTTCTCTCATGGGAGAGCGGGTCGTTTAAGTTTTATGAGAATCAATATCCCACCGAAGAGGAAATAACGGTCAATATTTCGGTTGAAAACGCCATTCTGGAGGGGATGCGCCGTCTGGATGAACAAAATCATGTCAAAGAGACGCTTCCGGATATAAATGCCGTTCTGGCAATCGCTTCGGCGCCGCCGGAAAAACATACCAATGTCTCGCTTCAGGCCGATGAATGGAACCTTTTGGCCCTGGTTAACGGCCGCCGGACTGCCGGCGAGATTTCGGATCTGTCGAAAATGCCGCGTCAGGATGCGCTTCGCAAGTTAGGCGCGCTGAAACTGGCCGGACTGGTAACGGTCGGCGGAAAGAAAGAGGCGGAAGCGGATCGTTTGGCCGCCATGGTTGACCGAGTCGCGGGCCTCCTCGAGGAATACATTGCCGGTAAGAAAAAAGCGGCACCCAATGAGCGCACCACAGTGCAGGTCCTGAGAAACAACATCGAGACGGTTCTTAAAGATTCGGACGAGATTTAAAGCAGGGAAGAGCTAGCCTTGACACGCCTGGAGACATTGAAAAAGCTTGAATCGGTTCTGGAGCGGTTTCTGGCCGTGGTGGTGTAGACCGAGACCGAGCAGATTGAGGCGTTCCGCGGGATTGACACTCTTGATGATATCGCCAGGGATTCGTTCAAGGGACGGTTTATCAACAATCAACTCGGTAACTGGTTTGCCCGCTACGGCCGGGTTGTAGATGGAGGGCGCTTGAAAGAAGATGAAGTCTCGACTATTGCCAATATTCTAAGCGAGATAAAAAGCGGTTTGGACAGTTCCGACCCGGAAACTAAGAAACTATCCGATGAAATTGAGCGCTGGCGCGAAAAAGGAGTGGTTCCCAAGAGAAAGCTGGTGCTGAAAATCAAAGGGGAGGGTGCGGAGCAAAATATTGCCGAGAAATTTGTGGCGCTTCTGAAACAGGAGAGCGAACATCTCGAATTTGAGCAGAAAGGGAGCGCCCA
Organism: Candidatus Zixiibacteriota bacterium; assembly: GCA_026397505.1. Classification (NCBI taxonomy): domain Bacteria; kingdom Pseudomonadati; phylum Candidatus Zixiibacteriota; species Candidatus Zixiibacteriota bacterium. Next base: position 33,334 of record JAPLUR010000126.1, on the reverse strand, counting down.
TCTGATATCGATTCTTGATGATATTCTCAAGTCGGCGGAAGCCAAAGAGGACCGGATGTTTATGCATCTGGCGGGGTCGGTAATCTATTATCTCAAAATCAACGGATATAAGGTGGGGCCGTTTGTCAGACGATTGAAAGAGATTGAGAAGAACAAATTCGGGGTAAAAGATGTTGTCTAATGCGGAAAAGGCCTATATGCGGGCGCTTCTGGCGCTGAAAAAGCAGGATTATGCCTCAGCTTCAGGTTTTTTTCGGAGCGCCGAAAATCAGTTTGCGGAATCGGCCGATTTTCGTATATTAAAGGAAACGACCGAGCTGCTTCTGGCGGTCAAAGAAGATATTTTTGAACTGGAAAATGGTCGAATTGAGATAGAGGAGATAATAAACCATGGCAAAGAAACAGAGTTTCGCCGATAAAGCCTCGAAAAAGAAACACCTTACTCTCTGCCCGGTCTGCGAACAGCCGATGAATTTTGTCAAGTATGTGAAAGCAGAGCGTTCGGAGAACGGTTGGAGGTTCAAAAGCACCAATGTCGGCGTCTGTAAATGTAACCATTCTGAAGTATATGGTTGATTGAATAAGGTTTATCATTAAAACCCGCTTGAAAAAAGCGGGTTTTTTTGTATCTTAGCGCAAATGCGGCAACTTCTAGAAGAAAAACTCTTGCCCTTCGTCATTAAACCCGGGCGGTACACCGGTGGCGAATTGGGGCAGATTGTCAAGCCCCCGGAAAATCGGCTGAAAGTGGCGATTGGCTATCCCGATATGTACGAAATTGGGATGTCTTATCTGGGGACACAGATTTTATATAATATTATCAATTCCGACGACCGCTTCCTCTGCGAGCGGTTTTATGCCCCCGATATAGATGCCGAGGCGATTCTCCGCCGTGAGAAAATTCCATATTTCAGCCTGGAATCCTTCCGGCCGCTGGCGCAATTTGACCTGGTCGGTTTTACGCTGGCCTATGAGATGGTTTATACCAATCTGCTCAACATTCTCGATCTTTCGGGGATACCGCTCCGGGCGGCCGACCGCGGGGAGGATCATCCGCTGATAATTGCCGGCGGTCCGGTGGTGCACAATCCCGAGCCGACCGCACCTTTCATTGATTTATTTTACATCGGTGATGCCGAGGATAATATCATCAGGTTGCTGGAAATAATCAGTGATAATAGGAATCTGTCCCGTGTAGATAAGCTCGAGAGAATAGCCCGTGAGATTTCGGGAGTATATGTTCCGCGCTTCTACGACCCGATAACCCATAAACCTTTAGTAGATTTTGCCCCGGCCAAGATCCGGAGCCACCGTCTCAAACAGCTCAAGGAAGATTATTATCCTGCTCAGCCGCTGGTGCCATTTGTAGAGACGGTGCATGACCGTCTGGCGGTGGAAATCATGCGCGGCTGCCCCCGCGGCTGCCGTTTCTGCCAGGCCACCGCCATCTATCGCCCATTGCGTTTGCGTTCCAAAGAAGAAATTATTGCGCAGGTGCACCGCCAGATCGAACGCAGCGGCTTTGATGAGGTGACACTGCTATCGCTCTCATCAAGTGATTATCCCGATATCCTTCCTCTGACCGCCCAATTATCGCGCGAACTGCTGGGGAAAAAGGTGGCCTTATCGCTTCCCTCACTCCGCCCCGGCACTCTGACCCCGGAATTAATAACGGCTATAAAGTTGACCCGCAAGACCGGTCTCACCTTTGCCCCCGAGGCGGGCACCGAGCGGCTGCGGGCGTTGATACGAAAAGATATTACCGACAAGGAACTGTACGATACTATTCGTCTCGCTTTTGGAAACGGCTGGAATCTGGTTAAGTTGTATTTCATGGTCGGGTTGCCGACCGAAACGGATGACGATATAAAGGGGATCGTGCAGATGATCCAGCAGGTCAGTCGGATAGCCCGCGAGATTAAGGGGAAAAATGCCATCAATGTGACCATTTCACCTTTTTCCCCGAAATCACACACGCCGTTCCAGTGGGACCGGCAGCCGGCGCCGGATGATGTGCGGCAGAAGAGTGAATATATTCGGAGGAATGCCGGCAGTTCCTTTGTGAACATAAAGCTGCGTGACCAGGAGCTATCTTTTCTGGAGGGTGTTCTGGGGCGCGGCGGACAGGAGATGGCCTCGGTGGTAGAAACGGCTTTCCATGACGGCGCCCGTTTCGACGGCTGGAGCGAGGGATTTGATTTTGGGCTCTGGCAGAGAGCTTTCGAGAAAAATAATCTCAATCCCCATGACTACTTGAAAGAAAAACCCTTTTCCGAAATTCTGCCCTGGTCGCATATCGAGCTTGATATTTCAGTGGAGCATCTCATCCACGAAAGAAACCGCACCTCAACCCTTCTTCGGGAGTCAACCAAAGGATCGACGGCGCCCATACCGGCCATTGAGAATGGCGATGAAGAAGAAAGCGGTTTTGGCCGCTCCCGCAAGAAGGGGGTTCAGAAAGCGGGGGTCGCCCCCACCAAAGGGCAGGTGCGGGTGCGCTGGGGAAGAAAAGGACTGACCCGATTCCTTTCCCATCTCGATAATCTTCGCGTCATGGAGCGGGCAATCCGCCGGTCGGGACTGCCGATTGAATATTCCCAGGGATATCACCCGCACATGAAAGTATCGTATGGCCCGCCCTTGCCGCTCGGATTCACCTCGGATGCGGAATATTTCGACCTGTCGCTGGAGAGGCCGTTTTATCCTCCTATGGCCGGTCGGCTCAGCGAGTCACTCCCGCAGGGGTATTTTCTGGTTATGGCCAGGCCGGTTATCGGCGGTAAGGAGTCTTTATCCAGCAAGCTCAACCGGGCCGTATATGAGGTTGTTATAGATAAAAGTATTGATTGCCGTGATAAATTAGCTTATCTACTGTCTCAAGAGAAGGTTGAAGTAAATCGTACCGCCAAAGATGAAATCAAAGTTGTGAATATTCGCCCGGCCATTTATGAGCTTTCTTATCTGGAGGAAAGCACCCTTGCGCCGGAAAAGGCGGTGGTGGTGATGGAACTGGGTGTTGGTTCGGCGGGGTACGTGCGTCCGCAAGAGGTCATTCTGGCGGCGGGGTTGGGCGACGAGAAAACCGTTCCCGCCCTGATTATTCACCGTCGGGATTTGCTCTATATCAATCCTGATGGGGCAAGAATTTCGCCAATGGAATTTTGATTAATGGCTGATAAAGAACATAAGATTGATCCGGTTCGGGCGCTGGCGGTGGAGGCGATCGGTCTGGTAGAGGCCGGCAAGCATACGACCGAAGAGGCGATAGCCGGGGTCATCCCGGAGAAGAATCTTTCTCCTCTGGATATCAGATTTCTGCGGCAGCTGGTCAACGGAACAGTCAAATTGAAACGGCGTCTCGATCATGACATGCGATTTTTTCTGGCCAAACCCTCCGAAAAAATGCCCCGCAAATTGATTGATATTCTTCGCCTCGGATTTTTCCAGATTTTTTTCACGGATAAAATTCCACCGGCGGCGGCGGTCTCCGAGGCGGTCAATCTGGCGCATTATTTCTGTGATTCCTCGAGGGCCAGAGTAGTCAACGCTGTCTTGCGTGCCGCGGTGCGTAATCCGGAGAAAATTTTTTTCCGAAACAAGGACGAGGACCCGGTCAATTATCTGGCCAACTATTACTCCTATCCGGACTGGTTTGTCGCCTATTGTCTCGAGGAATTCAAGCTGGAGCAAACCGAAAAGCTTCTCAGCGGCATGAATCGTCCTCCCCAGATTACTTACCGGGTTAATCTTCTTAAGGCCAAGCCGGAAGAAGTGAGCCGGCTGCTGGATAAAGAAGACATCAAATATCATGCGGGGAAATATCTCCCAGAGTTCATTCATCTCGACAACGGCGGTTTTCCGTTGGAAAATGAGCTGGTCAAGAGCGGTAAAGTCTATATTCAGGATGAGTCAGCCGGAATGGCAGTCCGTTTGATGAATCCCAAGATGGGTATGCACGTGCTCGATATGGCCGCGGCGCCGGGCGGTAAGACCACTTATGCTGCGATCAAGATGCGCAATAAGGGAATGGTAACGGCGGTTGATCGTTCCCGGCCCCGTCTGGAAATGATGATGCAAAACTGCCTCCGTCTGGGAATCAAGATTGTCAATCCGGTCGTGGCCGATATACTGGAATTTCAGACGGAACCGTTTGACCGCGTGATTCTCGATGCGCCTTGTACCGGGTGGGGCAACGCCGGCAAGCACAGCGACCTGCGTTGGACCAAAGAGCCTGGGGATGTGGAGAAACTGTTCAAAGTGCAGAGCATGATGATTGATAAGGCGGCCAAACTGGTCAAGCCGGGGGGGATCCTGATTTATTCCACCTGTACTATCATTCGGAAAGAGAATGATCAGGTGGTGGAGGAATTTCTAGTGCGCCGGAGAGACTTTGAACTGGAATCAGCCGGGGAGTATTTTGATAATGAGGTGGTTTCGGAACGCGGTTTCCTGAAAATCTATCCCAACAAACCCGACCTTTCCGGTGCTTTTGCCGCCCGCATGAAGAAAGTAATTGCGGCAAAAAATGATAAATAATTCCGCCTGTTTCGGCGGTATAATGTGGTGATATGGAATTTACACCGAGACCCAAAAGCCAGAGACCTAAGAAGCCTTTCTGGGAACGGCTGGTACCTAAAGAAATATGGGGACGGATTCTCATTTATTATATGGCCATCCCGCTGGTCAGCCTTCTCCTGGTATATATCCTCTTCGACCGGATTGTGATGCCGATCACGACCCGCCACGGTTCCGAGTTTGCACTCCCCGATGTCAACGACAAAAGCGAGGAAGCGGCCAGAAAGATTTTGAATGAAGAGGGATTGGGGATGGAAGTAACCTCCCGGGAGTACCGTCCGGGGATACCGGAGGGAGTGGTTGTCTCGCAGTATCCACCGGTCGGGACCAAAGTCAAGTCCGGTCGAATTGTGAAGGTATCGACTTCAATAGGGCAGAAAATGGTCCGGGTGCCGGCTCTGGCTGGGTTCTCCGTCAGACAGGCCCAGCTTTATATCGAAGCGACGGGACTTCTTTTGGGTGATATTGCCTGGACATTCTCCGATTCGCTTCCGGAAAATGTTGTTGTTTTCGCCTACCCGGCGACCGGCACGGAAATACCGAGCGGATCGGTGGTAAACCTGATGGTCAACCGTGGGCGCTTGGTGGCGGGAATTCTGATGCCGAACCTGATTGGTCGTCAACTGGAGGAGGCCCAGAGAATGATTGAGGAGGCCGGTCTGAAAATTGGTCTGGTCAAGCATGTTCACGACAATAACTATCTCCCTGAAACAGTAATGGAGCAATCGGTGGAAGCATCGACCGAATTGCAGCCGGGGGAAGAAATAGACTTGGTAGTTTCGACGACAGATTAGTTCGAAAAATCGAGCAATTTTGTATTCGGATGACGTTATGACAAAAATAGCCCCTTCCATTCTGGCCGCCGATTTCGCTCGTCTCGGCGAGGAAATCAAAGCCGCCGAAACGGCCGGCGCCGATATGATTCATCTGGATATCATGGATGGCCACTTTGTTCCCAATCTCTCCCTTGGTGAGGCGATTGCGGCTATGTCGAAAGCGGTCTCAACTCTGCCGCATGATGCGCATCTGATGGTGACCGACCCGGAATACTATATCGGTTCATTTGCCAAAATTGGCGTGGAATATATCACATTTCACCTTGAAATCGAAGGTATCAGACAGGATTTGGGGCCCGGACGATGGGTGTATGTGACAGACAAAGTTGTTAATGTGGAACGGGTGAGGAAGATAATTTCGGCCGTAAGGAAAGCGGGATGCAAACCCGGATTGAGCCTTAATCCCCCGACCAAAATTGAACTGGTTTTCCCTTTCTTAAGTGAAATTGACCTTCTACTTCTGATGTCGGTTAATCCCGGTTTTGCTGGGCAGAAATTTATTGATAATGTCTATGACAAAATATCCGCAGCCGCCGGGTTCAGGAAAGAAAAGGGGCTAAATTTTGAGATTATGGTTGACGGTGGGATCGGCTTGGATAATGCCGCCCGGCTGGCCGCTGCCGGCGCCGATATTCTGGTGACCGGGTCCTCTTTTTTTAAAGCGCCGGACTACGGGGAATTTATCCGAAAGATGAAGACTTAGAAAAGGCTTGCCATTCGGGGGCATTTGTATATATTTATAAGATTCCTCAAAAGGGAATTTTTGCCTTTTGGGATTTTTGAGCTATTGAGAAATTATGTTTGGCGAACTGATAGACAAATTTGACGACATTTTCCGCAACCTTCGCGGCGCCGGAAAGCTGACCGAGAAGAATATCCGGGATTCACTGCGCGAGATTCGGCGGGCGCTGCTCGAAGCCGATGTCAATTATAAGGTTGTAAAAGATTTTATTAAGACGGTTGAGGATTCGGCCATCGGCGAGAAGGTCCTCAAATCGATCGAGCCGGGGCAGCAGGTCGTAAAGGTTGTCCACGATGAGCTGGTCAAACTGCTGGGTGAGAAAGCGGAAGCCCTGGCACCGGTCGATAAGGCCCCGACTATTTACATGCTTTGCGGCCTTCAGGGTTCCGGTAAGACCACTCTGGCGGGCAAACTGGGTCTTCAGACTAAGCGGAAAAACAAGAAGGTTCTTCTGGTGGCCGCCGATATTTACCGCCCGGCCGCCATTAAGCAATTGCAAGTCCTCGGCGACTCGATTGGCGTGGAGGTTTTCCAGTTGGCCAATGAAAAGCCGCCGACAATTTGTTATGAAGCCAAAAAATATGCCGAGAAAAATTTCTTCGATTTGATGATTATAGATACCGCCGGCCGGCTCCATATCGATGAAGAGCTGATGGTGGAGCTGGAGCAGATAAAGGCGAAAGTCGCCCCTGATGAATTGCTTCTGGTGGCCGACTCGATGACCGGGCAGGATGCGGTCAATCTGGCCGAGAAATTCCATCAGCGGCTGAAACTAACCGGCGTGGCGCTCACCAAGCTGGATGGCGATGCCCGCGGTGGCGCGGCGATCTCGATTAGAGCTGTCACCGGCTGCCCGATTAAAGTGATTTCGACCGGAGAGAAGCTGGCCGATATCGAGCCATTCCACCCCGACCGGATGGCCTCCCGGATTCTCGGTATGGGGGATATTGTCGGTCTGGTCGAAAAGGCGCAGGAATCGGTCGACCTCAACGAGGCGGCCAAATTTCAGGAAAAGCTCAAGAAAAATGCGTTCACCCTCGAGGATTTTTACGATCAGATGCAGCAAATCAAGAAAATGGGGCCGCTGGAGTCCATCATGGGAATGATCCCCGGGATGGGGAAAGCTCTCAAGGGGATACAGATAGATGAAAAGGGGATGGCCCGGGTGGAGGCGATGATTCAGTCGATGACCATTCAGGAACGGCAGAATCCGGGGATTATCGATGGTTCCCGCAAAGTGAGGATTGCCAAAGGTTCCGGCAATTCGGTGCAGGATATCAACCTTCTTCTGAAGCAATTTGTTGCCATGCAGAAGATGATTAAAAACGTAAGTAAATTTAAATTAAAAGGTTTGCCGAAAGGCGCCTTCCCTTTCCAAATGATTCTCTAACTGTTGGAGGTAATGAAATTGGCCGCACGGATCAGATTAAGACGCTTGGGCGCAAAGAAAAGACCTACTTACCGCTTTGTGGCAACCGATTCACGCATGCCCCGAGATGGACGCTTTGTGGAAATTCTGGGTTACTATAACCCCATTGAAAGACCGGCCCGGGTGAAAATCTTTGAGGATAAGATGACCTACTGGCTCAACCAGGGAGCGCTTCCCTCGGATACGGTCATGACCCTGCTCAAGCAGGTCGGTTTTCTCAAAAAATATGAGACCCTGAAAAAGGGTGGTGATGTTTCCACCATGATAGTGGCCGAAACCATCACCGAGCGGATAAAGAAGCGCAAAAAAACCAAAGAAGCTAAGGAAACCAAGGCTGAAGCATAGGTTGCTTTCCCCTAATTGCCTGATAGTTAAGCAAACCAGAAACTGATTTCTTCAAAAGGAGACTGCGGTGAAAGAATTCATCGAGACTATTGTGAAAGCGCTGGTTGATAATCCCAATGAGGTTAACCTGACTGAAGTGCAAGGTGAGCGAACTACCGTTTATGAGCTGCGCGTGGGCGCGGGTGATTTGGGTAAGGTTATCGGCAAACATGGACAGACGGCGAAATCGATTCGGATCCTGATTTCCGCCATTTCCGCCAAAAAGGGGAAAAGAGCTGTCCTGGAGATTTTGGAATAGTTGACAGATAAACCGGAATATATCGTCGTCGGCCGGTTTGGACGGCCTCGCGGCGTGACCGGAGAGATATATATAAATCCTCTGACAAACAATCCGGAAAGGTTCAAGAACAAAGAACCGCTCTGGATGGAAACCGCCGGCGGCTGGAAAGAGCTGGAGGGATGTTCGGTCGAGGAGATCTCCGGTCGGCTGGTAGCAAAATTGAAGGGAATAGATAGCCCCGAGCAGGCACGACTTCTCACAAATCAGTACTTGTATGTAGGAAGTCAGGCTCTGGGAATACTTCCGGAAGGACATTACTATCATTTCGACCTGATCGGCTGCCGGGTTGTGGATACTGCCGGCCTTGAGCTGGGTCGGGTAACCGATATCGAGGAGTTCCCCGGCCAAGACCTTCTGGCGATACAATCGGCCGAAGGGAAAAGATATTCGCTGCCGCTGGTGAAGCAGTTCTTGAAAGAAATTGATATAGAGAAGAAACTGATAGTAATTGACCCTCCGGAGGGGATATTTGATTTGCCGGCTTGAAACCGGCGGTCTTGAACCGGATGAAAATTGAAATAATTACCCTTTTCCCGGCTTATTTCGACTCGGTGATAACCCAGTCGATATTGGGAAAAGGTTTGGAAAAGAAGCTCTTTGACATCAGAATAATCAACCTGCGGGATTTCACGACCGACCGTCACCAGACCGCCGATGACAAACCGTTCGGCGGCGGGGGTGGCATGGTGATGAAAATCGAGCCGCTTTACAACTGTCTGAAATCATTGGGATATGGCTCGGCCACTGCCCCCACCGAACGCCTGATATTGACTTCGGCGGCGGGGAAACTGTTCTCGCAGGAAAGAGCGGTACAATACTCGCTTCTGGAGCGGGTGACAATTATCTGCGGCCATTATCTGGGGGTGGATGAGCGCATACTGACGCTGTTCGAAATCGAGGAAATCTCGGTTGGCGACTATGTGATGACCGGAGGTGAGGCGGCCGCGGCGGTGATACTCGATGCGGTGGCCCGGCTGATACCGGGGGTGCTGGGTAATTTTGAGTCGGCCTTGGCGGATTCGCACACCGAAAAACTTCTGGGCGCTCCGGTCTATACCCGCCCCGAGGAGTTTATGGGATTGAAAGTCCCGGCCCCGCTTCTGGAGGGAAACCATGCCCTGATAAAGAAGCATCGCCGGTTGGAATCGATCAGGAAAACATTCCGCAACCGCCCGGAGCTTCTGCAGGATGAGGAATTGGATAAAGAAGAATTAAAATATTTGGATAAATTGAAAAAAGGTGAAGATAATATTTAACGAGAGGATAAATTTATGAAACAGATAGCGCAACTCGACAAGCTTTCGATGAAAGAGCATGTCCCGACTTTCAAATCGGGAGATACGGTCAAGGTGCATGTGAAAATCAAGGAGGGCGATAAAGAGCGGGTGCAGGTTTTTCAGGGGACGGTTATCAGCCGCCGCGGCGGCGGCATGGGCGAGACGTTCACGGTTCGCAAGATGTCCTCCGGAATCGGGGTAGAGAGAATATTTCCATTGCATTCCCCCAATGTTTCCAAGATTGAGCGGATCCGGCAGGGGAAAGTTCGCAAGAGTAAGCTTTATTATATGCGCAAATTGACCGGCAAATCGGCGCGTATTGACGAGATGCTGAGCGAGAAAGAGCAGCCGCAAAGCAAGTAGGAAGGGACAGATATCTCTTCTTGACTAAATTTCGCAGGCGATTTGTCAGGAATCCACGCAGGCAGTATGCCTGAAACGAACGCGGGCAGGAACCCTTTCCTGCCCGTTTTTTGTCTCCATTCGAACCTCAGGAAAAATAATGCGGCATCGGGAGACTCCCGACACCGCATAGGTCAAAAGCAGCTAAGTCCGGCTGCGCGTTTTCTCAGGTTTCACTAGAATTCTCTGCAGCCGATTCCAACCATTCTTTAGTGCCAATTCGCCGGAGGGGTCTGTTTATTCAGACCCCTCTTGCGAGATGTGATTCCATCTTAATATTATGGGCAAACAGGCGCCGGTCCTTGTCTATAGAGATAGTTAATCAGATACGTGATATCGCGAATGTTAACAACTCCGTCGCCATTAGCATCGCCCTCAGCCGCACATGGTGGCAGGGGGCCACTCCTGTACAGGTAGTTGATTAGATAGGTAATATCCCTGATGTTGATAAGCCCATCATTATTGGCGTCACCCGGCATATCACAGCACGAAAGCGGCGTGGAAATTATATCCACCTCCACCTTTTCCACATGCCAGCAATATAGAGTGGTGGAGTCCAGCGGATTGATCCTCTTAAATGTCAGATAATCACAGGAATCAAGTTTCCCGGAGCCATTATCATCCCACCATTCCAGACGATACAGCCGCGAATAAACCGGGTAGACTTCGTGCCATAGATCTCCGGGCTCGGGTATTATCGGACCCATGTCGGGATTGCCATACCAGAAGTCGGCGTAGATTGTATCACTGGTCGGCGGATTGTATTGGGTGACGGTGATGGTCGTGGTGACCTCCTCGATATGTTCGATAGACCTCGCATGAGTCTGGTCATCAGTAAATTCCACGGTGTCGCAGTAGCTGAGCGTGCTGTCGCCATTGTCATGCCATTTGTCGAGGGTCCAATTTCGACAGTAAGCCGGATATAATTCGTGCCAGGGGGAACCTTCAGGATTACCGCCGTTATACTTATTAGTATTGTCTCTATTAGTACCCGGGGTCTCCTCAGTTTTGGGACATTCCACAACGCCGTAGAGTAAAGATGAACCATCGAAGAAGCCGGGGCTGCCGCTTAACTTTCCCGTTGTAGGGTCATAAACGACCGGTTCAACCACCATGCCGCCACCATGCCCTTGTTGTTTATCATGAGCAACCAGGATTACATATCTGCCGTCGGCCAACCTGATTATCCCCACGATAGCGGCGCAATGCCATTCGCCCTCCAATTCGACGTCCTGACCCTTTTCAAGCTCCTCCTTTAGTTTGGATATATCGGTTTCTTTTCTGGTGGTAATAGGAATCTTCTTTTCTTCCAAGTATGCTTTCTTATCTTTCCACCACTCGTCTGCATCGCATCCCCAGCCGGGAATAAATCCACAGCCCCTCTTCAGGCTGTCGATTGAAATATCGTCGTCTTTAATGTCCAGGTTATATTTCTCCTTCAGGAATTTAAGGCTATTGGAGACAGCGGTTGGAACGCATTCCATCAGCCCGGCCTCCTGATTGGGGAAATTGGGATGTACCGGATTAACAACCGGCGGCAGGAAAATGGGTCCCAGTATGATTGGGCCGGCCGGACCGGGTAAGGGGACGGGGACTCCGCTTATGCCGCTGTAGCATATTTCTGGACAGTCCGTAACAGCGGCAGTGCCGCTGATCGGCGGTTTTGTGCTCAATGCGGTCGCGGTTAGCGAATACCCGTATTGAATGCTGGTGATGTCGGTTCCTGCCGGGACTCCGAGGTCGAATACAAAAGCTATCGACTGTACTACGTCTTGTTCTACACTCACTATCGGAATATTCTGCAGTGACCATATCCCGTCGACATTCAAGTTGAAATATCGGACATCGTCGAAACCATCATGGGTCAAGATTGCTTTTCCCCAATCGGAATTGGCATATGTAGAACCATCAAGAACAAAATCGATTTGGCAGAATGAAACGCTGGGGAGGTTTACGATGTCGAAGCAGACCGGCGGGGCATCGGGGTTACTCGAACTGGCATTGGGATTGCCTTGATATGTGGGCGGATAAGTGGATTGGTCTTCCTCGACAAAGGTCCACTGTCCGGCGGGAGGGGAAAATATATTATCGATGCATAAGCCGTCGGGGAGGGGATTTTGGCCGGGCGGGATAAAGAGCTTCATGGTATAGCAGAGTGCAAGAGTCATATGGACAGGCAATCCGTTAAACTGAGCGACTCCTCCAAACAACACGCTGTCAGGGGTCACATTATCTATTCGTTTGTTTTCCTGATGCCCGCCCATGTCGAAAGCGTCGACGGCGTCTCCGACCGGCCTGACATATCCCTTAGGCCCGTGCGTTGGATCAAAGTAATAGCTCCTCCCGATTGTGAATTCAAAGGCAATCGACATGGCCATTATTTTGGCATCATTTCTTATCCAGAATTCAATTGTGTTTGTGTCGCCGATATAGGCGACATCAGCACCCCCATTAAGATGGATGGTTACATCGCCATTAGGGACAGGGCTTGCCGGATTCTGTGCCGACAAGTCGGGTGAGCTTGCCAGCACAAGCATTAGAACCATGTAAACCATTCCGAGCCTTTTCCATTTGGTACGCATTTCTCCTCCTATGATTTCATTATGTTGGAGTCCTCTCTTATTTTAAGTATTTACTATGCTTGTCATCACCTCCTTCTTGAAGGAAAGGATGAGTTCCGCGGCAATCTCACGATTGGAAATCACCGCGTTACACGAAGATGTCTATCAATGTCAGATAAATATTCTTGACTGACCAATAGGCTGTACGTGATGCGAATTGCGCTGATCCTCAGTAATGTCAAGAAAAATCTTCAAATAAGCTATATATAGAAGAACCGGATGTCAAGGGATTTGCTGAAAAATTTAGATTTAACGCCAAGCTTCGAAATTTCGACAATTCAAACAAAAAGGGCGGGAGCAATAATCTCCCGCCCGAAGTCGCTAAATATATTCGGATTACTTCCCGGCCACCCACGGCAACCAGGGACGATCCACACAATAATACCCGACCGGATTCAGATTCAAATCAATGGGAAACTCCAGAACCGGATCGCCCTGCGGCACATACGGCTCAATTACCCGTATCGTATATTGCCCCGCCGGAAGATTATCGATCCGGTAGTCCATATCGAACGGGCAGACACAATCACAGCCGCCGTTGTCAAGCGAATCAAATTCCTCGACAATTATCTCATTCCCCTGAATATAGACATTGGCAATAAACAGCGGACAGCAATTAAAGAGGGCGTTGATATGCTTGAGAATGAGAGTGCCAAATCCGTCATATTGATAGGTCAGGCAGTCCTCGTTCAATGAATCGGCGAGCGCTTTGGCCGGGCCGGGCGCTTTGCAGTCGCTGTGCCCGGTCAGATAACCCATGGGGGGATTCTCGGATGGACATCTCGGCGCCGCCCCGTTTTTATAGAGGTAATTGATCATATAGGTGATATCCCGGATATTGATCAGGCCGTCACTGTTGACATCGGCTACCTCCGGCACCGGCAGAGGAGCCGGTCCATTCTTATAAATGAAGTTGATATCATATGTAACATCGGCGATATTAAGCACCCCGCTGCTGTCGACATCGCCAAGCAACGGCGGCGCGGAATCGACTACAATCCGGACAAAAGCATGAAGATTGCTATCCGGCTGAGGGCAGGGGTGGGCAATATCGGAAGCGCATAACTCAAGCATCAGCGTTGTCCCGCTATCAAGACAGAGTGGGTAATAGAACCACTTGCCGGTAAGAGGATTTATCTCCCCCGGGCCCGAGACAATATGATATTCAATCAAGTCAGGCGGGGTGTTCTGGTCCTGCGCCGTGAAAATATAATGGAATCCGCCAGAGAAGTCGTTTCTCAGTTCCTCCGGCGGGTTGACAAAAACCGGCGGGTTATTCGGCAGGGCGGCTACGATGAGATTAACATGCTGGGCCCAGAAACCGGCGGCAGAAGCATGAACAAAGACCGGCTTCGGGCCGGTATAAACCAGTTCCAGAACATTGAGAATACCGGTATCCAGCACCGTGGCATGGGCAGTTTCAAGCGAGTCGGCAATAAGTATTTTGAGCGAGTCATCGGTAAGATTTCCGGCCACCAGCGTACTGTCGATATCAGAGAAGAATTTTATTCTGTAACCGCTCAATCCCGGGGCGTAGAAACAGATTTGCATGGCCGAAACCGAATCATCGAAATCGGTGCGGATAATGAGTGAGGAATCGGTCTCGGTGATGGAAAGCAGACCGTTGAATTTCTCGGTAGTCATCGGCGGCGGGCCGGAATACCAGGGAGGAAGGACGCCGTTGATGACCCGCAGGAGATAAACATAATCTTCCAGAGTTAACGGAATTTGATCTGTCTTGATATCGGTGGCGGCGATCTGAGCCTCAAGGTCAATGGTGAATACCGACTGACCCTTCAGGAAATAATCGGCGAAAAGCACGCCATCGCCAACCTCATAGGCAAGTCCATTGAGGTTGATATCTCCCTCCGATGGCGGATTAGGGCAGTAAACACTCACTCCGCCGTTGACAAAGTCTGTGAATCTTTTCGCCGGATGAGGCGCGGAAGTTACAATACAGGTTTCCGGTGCACCGTACAAGGTAGGAAAATCTACTAATGAATCGGTAATATTGATCCCCTGCAAATCGGTAATGATGTTGGAGACAGAAAATCTTTCAAAACCGCTATCGGGATAACTGATTCCATTGTCACCGCAGTCATGCCAGAAAAAGCGGAGCGGAAATTTGGTGCAGTTGAGAGCCGGATCGCTGGGAACAAGAAACTTCATGGTAAACAGGATTGTCCCGTCGATAATATTCTCCAGAACCGGGTGATGCGACCCGTTGAGCATATCCGAAAGACTGACCGCCCGAATCACGCCCGAGGGGCAGATGGTATCGGGACAACTGGGGACACCATTGCGGTAGCTGAAATACTCCCATTCGTATGGACCGGGAATATCATAAAGCACCCCGGGGACAACCTCGACAAAAGTCAGGATATTGAGATCATATCCGATGAATAAATCGTATCCATGGATATCCTGATCTCCTCCCGTTTTGATGACATTGACCCGGGCGGTATCGCCGGGCATGATTTCATAAGCCTTGCCGATTTCAATTCTGAACGGGATTGTTTCTGCGCGGGACAGCCCGGCCAGCGCCAGCATGGACATGGCGAGGCCAAAAATGACAATAAGTAAACCGTACCGCGAAGGGTTAGGGCGGACAAACATAGCATCCTCCTTGAGGTTTGAGAACTGGTAATGTTAAATCAATCCCTTAGCGAAGTAACGATTCTGTTGCCTTCAAGTGGGTTTTGAGGGTAACTCCTTGTATCAAGTATAATTATAATAATATTCCATGGTTTTGTCAAGTATTTTGTGGCCATTGTTGATGGTTTTTTTCACTCTATTATTTGTAATTGACAGCCATAATTTGAGTCCGTACATTCCTTTCTTAATATGAATATGCCCAACAAATTAACCCTTCTGCGGATCATTCTCTCACCCCTTTTTATGATATTTTTCAATCTTCAGAATCCATACTGGCGCATCTTTGGCTTTGCGGTCTATATCTTTGCGGCCCTGACCGACCTTTTTGACGGCCACTATGCCCGCAAATACGGCATTGTGACCGGATTTGGGAAATTCATGGACCCACTGGCCGATAAGATTCTGGTGACTTCAGCCCTTATCGCGCTGGTCGGTCTCGGATATGCCCGCGCCTGGATGGTGGTGCTGATTGTCGGGCGGGAATTCTATGTTACCGGCATTCGCTCGCTGGCCGCCTATAAAGGGGCGGTAATTGCTCCCTCCACCTGGGCCAAAGCCAAAACGGTCCTGCAGATGAGCGCCATCACTTTCATCCTTCTCATGGTCACAATTGATACGGTATTCGTGAGTTCAAGTAATCCGGCGCGATTGCTCCTGAATTTCAACCGCCAACTGGTTTATGATATCGTCCTCGGCGCCACCACCCTGATCACGCTCTACACCGGCTTTGATTATAGCGTGAAATATTACTCCATGATAAAGAATTTGCTGCGATGAAAAGAGCCTTTCTCATAAAGTTCTTCGCCTCGGGTCTTTTCACCGGCTATAGCCCGATCGTGCCGGGTACCACAGGTACAATTC
The DNA here is from genome assembly GCA_026397505.1 of Candidatus Zixiibacteriota bacterium. Classification (NCBI taxonomy): domain Bacteria; kingdom Pseudomonadati; phylum Candidatus Zixiibacteriota; species Candidatus Zixiibacteriota bacterium. The sequence goes on along the minus strand of JAPLUR010000126.1, from coordinate 17,251 downwards.
CGGCCTGGCTGCTTGCCTATTTCATGCTGGGACGGAATCCCGACCTGATTATTATTTTTTCAGTGGCATTTATTATAATTTCCGTTTTTCTGGCCGGCAAAGCCGAGCCGCTTCTGGGGCATGATGCAAAGAAAATTGTGATTGATGAATGGGCCGGGATGATGATTTCTTTGATTATGATACCATATTCGCTGACGAATTATATTCTGGCTTTCCTGGCGTTCAGAGCGCTTGACGCGGTCAAATTTTTCCCGGCCAATGTGGCCGAAAGACTGCCGCGCGGCTGGGGCGTTACCGCTGATGATGTTGTCGCCGGAATCCAGGCCAACCTTCTAACTCAGCTTTTGATATATGTCGGTCATTTCGTAACCAAATAAGGGAAATTTCTCGGCGGAGGAAATATGGATGTGGAACTGGTTATTATAGGCGATGAGATTATTTCCGGCCATACGATCGACACCAACTCCGCCTATATCGCAGGAAGATTGGCTGAAATAGGTCTCTGGGTAACCTACAAGACCGCGGTCGGTGATGACTTGAAACGAATGGAGGAGGTAATCTCGCAGGCGCTGAAACGGGCCGATATCGTTATCGCTACCGGCGGCTTGGGGCCGACCGATGATGATATCACCAAGAAAGCGATTGTCAGAGTCTTCAAGCGGAATCTGGTCTTTCAGGAGGACGTGCTTGAGGATATCAGAAAGCGATATGAAGCCCGTGGGATTAAGATGCCTTCGATAAACCAGAATCAGGCGCTGCTTCCCCAGGGGGCGGTATATCTTCCCAACCGGGTCGGCTCGGCGGTCGGAATTGTAATTGTTGAGGGAGGAAAGATTTTCGCCTCGTTGCCGGGGGTACCCAACGAAGTCGAGATTATGGTTCCCGAGCAGTTGATACCATTTCTGGAGGCGCGGGTACGGCCGGGATTTATCCGCGTGATAAAACTTCGTACCACCGGTATTATCGAATCGGCCCTGGCCGAGAAAATTCTTCCCGCACTCAAGCTTCCCGAGAACATTCATCTGGCCTACCTGCCATCATACAGCGGGGTGGATCTTCGCATCGTTTCATTCGGTTCGACCAGAGAGATGGCCGACACCTCCGCCGAGAATCTGGCCGGCCAACTGCGCGCCACTATCGGTAACTATATCTACGGCGAGGGTGAAGATACTCTCGAAAGTGTCATTGGACGATTACTCAAGGAAAAGAAGCAGACTCTGGCCGTGGCTGAATCATGTACGGCAGGCCTTCTGGCCGGGCACATAACCTCAGTGCCGGGATCATCGGAATATTTCGAGCGGGGCGTGGTGACCTATTCCAATCGCTCCAAAATAGAGCTTCTCGGTGTTTCTGAGAAAACTCTGGTCGAATTCGGCGCCGCTTCGAAAGAAACCGCCGAAGCGATGGCGTCCGGTATCAGGGAACGGGCCGGGGTGGATTTTGGCGTTTCGGTCACTGGTATCGCGGGGCCTGATGGCGGCACTGCGGATAAACCGATCGGCACCGTATTTATTGCGGTGGCATCGGCCCGCGGTATCCGGTCGCGGAAATTTTCTTTCGGCCGAAGCCGCGAGAGCAACCGCGGCCGCTCGGTCTATGCCGCGCTGGAACTATTGCGAAAGACTATTATGGGGATTGAGTGATGCGACTCTTTATTGCTTTACCATTGCCGAGGGAAATTGAGGAGGAATTGGGCAGGATCATTTTCATTCTTAAGCAGAAAGGTGGCGGGGGAAGAATCAAATGGGTCGCGCCGAAAAATATTCATATGACGGTGAGATTTTTGGGAGAGACTGATGACGACAAATTGCCCGCAATTAAAGAAGCAATTCATCGGGTGGCCTCCCAGTACCGGGTGGTCGAGAGCGTTATTAATAGTCTCGGTGCCTTTCCCGACCTGAAACGACCCCGGGTCTTTTGGGCCGGGCTGAGCGGCGGCATCGAGCTTCTGGATTCTATCGCCGGGGAAATGGAAGAGGAAATGCGGCGGCTCGGATTTCCGCCCGAAGACAAAAAGTTCAAGCCGCACCTGACCCTGGGGCGGGTAAAAGAGAGTTATGGTCTTGATGACCTGGCCGGATATATAAGGAATTATCAGGTTGCCGCTAAGCCTTTCCGATTGGACAAACTGGTCTTATTCAAATCCATTCTCACCCCTCAGGGACCGATCTACAGCCGCCTTCTGGAAGCAAACCTGAAAAGCTAAGCTGTTTTTCGGTTTTTCATGGAAATTTCAATATAAAGTGAATGATTATCATTTTTACTGCCAGCATTTGACACCGGCCTTTTTTATCATAAATTAATCAAAATGTGATATTCAAATCTGCTGAACCCGCTTAGATTGGCATAAGATTGAATTTCAAGCAGATGGGAAAGTAATTAATTCTCTAATAGATGAGGTCAAAATGTCCATTACGCTACCTGACCGGAAAAAAGCTTTAGATAGCGCTCTTCACCAGATTGAAAAATCTTTCGGCAAAGGGTCGATTATGCGGCTGGGCGATAGTGCCGTGCAGGCGATTGAGGTTATCCCGACCGGCTCGCTCGGGCTTGATTTTGCGCTCGGTGTGGGGGGTATTCCCCGCGGACGGGTGACCGAGGTTTACGGCCCGGAAAGCTCCGGCAAAACGACGCTGGCGCTGCATTTTATTTCGGAGGCGCAGAAACTGGGCGGAATCGCCGCTTTTATTGATGCCGAGCATGCTCTTGATGCCGCCTACGCCAAGGCGCTGGGGGTGGATGTTGACAATCTTCTTATCTCCCAGCCCGACACCGGCGAACAGGCGCTCGATATTACCGAGACATTGGTTCGTTCCAGTGCCATAGATATTATAGTCATCGACTCGGTGGCGGCGCTGGTGCCGCGGGCTGAGATAGAAGGAGAAATGGGCGACCAGCATATGGGGCTTCAGGCGCGGCTGATGTCGCAGGCGCTCCGGAAGCTGACCGCAATCATCTCCAAATCGAAAACGGCGGTCATTTTTATTAACCAGATAAGGATGAAAATCGGCGTCATGTTCGGCAATCCCGAGACCACCACCGGCGGCAACGCCTTGAAATTTTACGCCACCATTCGTCTTGATATCCGCAAGATCGCCTCGATAAAGGAGAACGAGGTGGTCGTGGGGAACCGCACCCGGGTGCGGGTGGTGAAAAACAAAGTGGCCCCGCCGTTCCGCGAGACCGAATTTGATATTACCTACGGCAAGGGGATTTCGCAATCGGGCGAGCTTTTGGATTTGGCCACCAATCATGAAATTGTTGAGAAATCGGGGGCTTGGTACAGTTACGGCAGTGACCGTCTGGGACAGGGTCGTGAAGCGGTCAAGCATTTTATCGAGGAAAATCCCGATATCGCCCAGCGGATAACAGTGGCGGTGCGTGAAAAATTGGGGTTTGCGCCAAAAGAAGTAAAAGAATCCTAATTGTGCGCGGCAGATGTCCACATCTGCCCGTGGGCTGATTTCGAGCTTGGCCATAACTCTTGCAAAAGCAAGATTATTATATAATCTAAAAGCATGGTGGTGCGCAGGAGACTAAAGATCACCGGGCGGGCTGCCGGGTTCGTGACCATGACGGTTGTTAGATGGAAACCGATTTTCGCAGACGAGCGCTTCGCCATGGCCATGATTGTTCAACTCGAGGAAACCCTTAGATATCATACTGCCGGTTTAATTGGCTATGTCTTGATGCCGACGCATCTGCATCTCTTAATGACGCTGCCTAAAATTGAGCATTTGTCCCAATTTGTACAGGGATTCAAGATTCTAAGTGCCAAGCGAATTAAGGAAGTGATGACGGTTGAGGAAAAAAGCCCTTTAATCCAGCGAGGGCGATTTTCTTTATGGAAACCAAGGTTCGATGACGTTATAATCATATCGGAAGAGCAGATGCGCACTAAGTTGAATTATATTCATAACAATCCGATTAAAGCCGGTCTGGTGTCCAATCCAGAGGATTATAAATATACCAGCGCTGGGGATTGGCTGGATAACCGACCAGGATTATTGCCGATTGACAAGAACTGGTTATAAAGATGGAAGAGAGCGTTATCTACAAGCTGGGGCAGATGTGGACATCTGCCGCCCACAAATACTTGCACTTAAGTTTCCGTTTTCTGGATCCTGAATCAAGTTCAGGATGACAATTCTTGTGTCTTTCTGCCCAGGGGCATGCTTCTTCCCTTTTTTGAGGCTTTTTCAACAAGCCCCAAGGCTGGAGGTTGGCCGTTTTAATTGGAATGTATCCTGCTGCTCTTACGCAGCGCATGAGTGACCTGTTGCTTCTGTGGCAAATCGTCGGGGATTTTCCTTTCCAGAGAATTCTCCAGGCTGTCATCAAGTTTTGGGAAAAAATCAAATCCAGTTATCTGTTCCAAACGATCCACGGTGAGTTTATATTTGTCGGGCGGACCCGGGATTTTCTCAGGCTGATTCATGATCAAAAAAGAGTACATATCGTAAGTTCCGTCTTCTTTTTGCGTGAGAATAGCTTTGAAACAGTGTGTCGGCACCGCCACCCTACCCTTTCCGATAAACTCTGATGGTTTTTCCAGTTGGCTGTCGGCTCTCATAAAGATGTTGCCGGTAATAATCCATGCCTTGCCATCTATTTCGACAAGTTTTCTCACCGCTTTTTCCAGTTTATTCCAGATGCCACGGTTCAGCGCGCGCGTTTGAGGAGAAATATTCGACATAAGGAAAGTGGAATCCATCGCCTTTTGATTGCGCTTAAAATCGGCCGCCGGGGCGTTGTGTCCCTGATCATAGTTTGTGTCTGCATAATCCGATACCTTAGACCTAAATTCTGGAGGCAATGCAGTATCTTCCGTAAAGCGATTTCTTCGTTTTGCCGTACCTTCCAAGTCTTTTTCAGTGATGTAATAGGCGACCCAGTATGGTATTTTATATGCCGTATCATAATTAATGATGAAATATTTCTTATCGAGCATAATTCCTTTGGGGCCGTCTATTTCCAGAAGCAGTTTCGTGCTGTCGTGTGTGACCATCGAACTATCAGCAGGGTGCGATTTGCCCTGATGATATGCGAGAGGCTTACTGGCTGCCTCTCCTGCCATTTGCAGGGGACGGTCTTGACCGATAGCAAGATTTGTGACAATAGATGTGCACAGGGCTATCAGGAATATGCGGGAGATTTTGGGCATAGCGACTCCGACCGGGGTTTGAAAGTTATCTTTCGGTGCGAGAAGAGAACTAACTTGATAAATCTAAGAAGATTAAGGCGCACAAGCAAGCCCTGACACAATCTGGCAGTGAAATATTTCAATGCCAGCTTTTGTCATGGCCTAATCTCAAAAAGCGCCAATTGTGTTGGTTTTTTTCCGGATTACAGGCAAAATGCGGGCACAGGCCCGCCAAACCCAACCGATTTACTCGTCTTTTCCCTCGGAAATGGCTTGCATTACCTGTTCCGTCAGTTCCTCAATTCCGCCGCACTGGCGGAGGAATGGTGACCTGACGGCTTTTTGAAGATTTTCTGAAAGCGTCAGGTCTCGCTTCCGCCAATGCGGAATCCAGGACCCGACGCAACAGAAAAACTGGAACACTGGGCGGGTGATCTCAAACCCGACCAATTGACTCATCTATCCGGCAGAAATTGCTTGCGTTGTGCCGGTTTGGGCTTATATTGATTACAGGTTAATATTTACCTGCAATTTCTCGTACGAGGGATTAATATGGGCAAGATATCAATTATTGGGATAGTGCTCGGGCTTTTGTTATTGGGCCTGAACAATGTTTTTGCGGCGACCATACATGTTCCCGCTGACCAGCCGACGATTCAAGCGGGGATTGATGCCCGGTTAATTCAATACGGTATTAAATTATGATCGAAGGAATTGAGCTATGAAACATTCAAAACTATTGATATCGTTGATTCTGGTCACGATAGTATTTGCATCGGCTAATGCCGGTCTTGTAATTCGCTATGATATTTCCGGGCCCGGTTCTTCAGAGCAAAACGGCATCAAATATATTATACCCAATACGCAATTCTTTGTTGATGTCTATGCGGCTAATACTGACAGGCGAACGGTTCTCAATCTGCCACTTGTATTTTCTGGAACCGGCGATGTAACAAACGCGCAGTGGTACTGTGAAGGTGGGGAAGTGCAGTGTTACAATTGGATTGACCCGGAATTTAGGGGGAGGCTTGACTTATTTTCGTACACACTTTGCGTTAGCTGGGATGGGGATTTGACCGATGAAATAATCCCTGGAGAAGTGGGCGATTTTTTTAATCTTGTGGGAGTTTCTGGTGAAAATGATAGTGACTGTTTCAATTTGGATGGACAGTATCATCGTATTCTGCACTGTGGGGTCAAAATACCGGCGGATTCGGGCGCTTTCTGCATCGATACAGGTTCATGTGGTAATCCGGTTTATAATTGGTATTTCGAGGATCCCCAGCCTACCTTTGAGGGGGGAAATTCAAAGGCCTGTTGGGAATTGGCAAATATACCTACAGTCATATCAATTGCGATAGACGGTCATGCTGATACTATGCATCTAATTAATCATAATCCCGAAATTGGGTGGAGTTATCTTGATCTCAAAAATGAACCTCAACGTGAATTTCAGATTCAATTTGGTATAGATACAAATTGGAGCGTGGCGGAATTATGGGATCCGCTGCCATTTCAATCTTCTGATTCTGCGGTTGCCTATGCTGGTGCCGTCTTAGGAGACGGGCTTACTTACTTTTATAGACTACGCGTAAAAAACAATAATTTTTGGTCAAACTGGTATCAGACCTCATTCAGGATGAATAGTGTGCCGTCCGTGCCGACGCACGCATGGCCGGAAAATAATGCGGTGTCTAATATCGCTACTCCGATTCTCTGCGTTCATAACGCCACCGACGCTGAAAATGATAACCTGACCTATGATTATGAAGTGGTCAATGACAGCGCTTTCGGCGATCTGATACTCATATCCGATTCCAATATCGCCCAGGCGTCCGATTCGACCGGTTGGACAGTTAATGAGCCCCTCATGGAAAATTGGAAATACTGGTGGCGAAGCCGCAGTTTCGATCAGTTCGAAAAATCAAATTGGTCAGACAATCAATCGATCTGGGTAAATGAGTTTGAAGAATCGCCATTGCCTTTTGACATAGTCCCACTGGCTGATATTGGAGGCAAAGTGTTCAATATGTTACCCCAGTTCTCATGGGGCTTATCATTCGACCCCGACCCGTTGGATAGCATTCATTATTGTCTGGAGGTCGCAATAGACAGCAATTTCCATTTTGCATATCAGATCGATAGCATTTGGATAAATCAATATAATCTTGCTGACAGTTTAGAATTTGGCATGCATTATTGGTGGCGGGTCGAGGCAGTTGACAACACCGCTCTACCTATATATAGCACCAGCATCCATAATTTCCGCACCTGGAAGCTGGGTGATGCCAATGGCGATTGGCTGGTCAATATCCAGGATATAACCTTTGTCATTAACCATCTCTATCCAGAAGGAAGCACGCCGCCCCCACCGGCACCTATTTATGTTGGCGATGTCAACGGCGATTGCCTGATAAATATTAGAGACATAACCTATCTGATAAATTTCTTATATAAGGCCGGCCCGGCGCCGAAGATTGGGTGCATGTAAGGAGCATCGTGCGTTAGGCAAAGTTGTCAAAACCCCGCTCGGTCGCTTGCGGCGCCCGAGGGGGAATTTTGACCTACTCAAAAACTACGACTACCGCGCAGGTCAGTTTCGCAATACCCTTCGGGATTTTGCGCTACTAGCGGATCATATTTTTGGGAAATCAGTCTTAGAGGTGATAAGCGCGCAAGAGATTGATAGAGTTTATTCCCGCGACAGCCCCTCAGGGCCCATCAGTTCGGCAAATGTGATCAGCATTTCATAATCGTAATCGTTCTTCAAGGCGAAAATGACCTTGAGAGCCGGGAAAGTATCCATCGCCCCCTGATATACCCGCTGGGTGGTCATGGCATCGAAAGTATCGACAATGGCCACGATGCGGCTGTACTCATGCATTTCATCCAGCCCCAGCCCGTTGGGGTATCCGGTCTTGGAGCCCCGCTCGTGATGCTGCAGGACCGGGTAGTATGAGGCGGCATCGATCATATCGGTGCCCGTCAGAATCTCGACGCCCCATTTGGGGTGTTTTTTCATCAGCTCAAATTCCATGGTGGAAAGGCCGGTGCGTTTGTTCAGAATCCGCTCCGAAATTTTGGATTTGCCGACATCATGGAGCAGGGCGCCGATTCCCAGATTGTGAAGGTATTCCTCATCCTTGCGGCCGATCTGCTGCGCCAGGGCGATGGCAAAAGTGCAGACATTGACCGAATGGGTGTAGGTGTAATAATCGAAAGAACTGATTTTGAGAAGATTATGAAAAGCCTCCTGCCCTTTCAAGATAAAGCTCACCTGATTTTCGACCATTTTCCTGGAGCGCTGAATATTCTCGCCATAGGAGGGATTCTCCAGAACATCTTTCATCAGAGCTTTTGAGGTTTCATAGAGTATTCCGGCTTTTTTCTCCTCATGGATTTCCCGGTCGGTCAGGATTTTGTCCAGATTTTGCTCAATATATTTCTGATATTTGGCTCTCGCCTTGGCGCTGACATAGAGCCGGAGGACCTTGTTGCCCAGGAGCTTTTCTTTGGTTTTTTCGGTGAAGGGGAGATCGGCTGAACGGTAAAGAACCATTTCGCCGCTGAATTTGATGTACAGATCAAAACTGAGAATGGTATCTACGCGGAGAGACTCCAGATAGATGGGCAGATATTTAGTGTCTGTCTTTGCTTTCGGTATCAGTAGCGACATAAATCGATTTTTACTCGAGCCAAATGTCTTAATTGTTTATCGGCTGAAGAGGGGGAATTCATCATATAAAAACCCCCGGAAGGGAGGAATTCCGGGGGCAACCTATAGGAGGGAGGAAATGAGCCTGCAGGGTTAATCAGGCACCATAATTTTTTATCAGCAAAAGGACCGAATTGAGGGATTGCGTGATATTGGTCAAAACCTTGGAATACCGCTTCAGCAGTTCGCTGTATTGCCAGCGCATTTTGAACGCTTCTTCGGGGAAATCGAACAGGTCGAGAAGCGCTTTCTTGTAAATTTCGTCCATATATTTGATTACATAATATGGATATTCCGGGACATTCTGGTCGTTGACCTCGCCCCGGGTCAGCCGTTCCCGGTAGATTTCGACTTTCTCGAGCACGACCGTGCCGAAACACCAGGGGGTCATAATAACGCCGAGGTTGCTGCCATCGACATAAAAGGCCCGCGCCGTTTTAAGGGCCAGATCGACCACGATCATCCGGGCGCGGAAGTATGAAGAGGTTTCGGTGCATTCCGCCGCCGTCTGGGAGAGCTTATTCTCGATTTCGGCCACTTCCGCGGCGCATTTATCATAGACTTTTTCAAGGAAAAGATAATAGTCGTCAAAATAGACTTTTACATTCTCGGAGAGGGTGCAGATATAGTACCCACCGGAATCATGGTGGATTTTCGGTTCGGCAACATTTCTGAGTCTTTCAAGGGTGAAACCGCGCTGAAATTTTCCATCCAACATATTCTCTCCTTCTAGTTGCTCTCTTTCTATCTTGTCCTTTGAGCAAAGGGTATGCCTTTCGGCGGGTTCATTCTCAGACCATTTGCGGCAGATTAGTCCGGTTCCCTTGTTTTGGTGGAACTTGTTATCAGCATTGGAATTACCGTATCTATTATGGGGGTGAGGCTTTATCAGGTTAAATCCATCATCGGAAATGACCATTGTCGTCTACCCCGTGGCGGGGCAAATAATATGAACCGAATTTCACAATCTGAAAGATATGAAGCCAATATGGATCCCGGATAGATACGGAGGATTCCAAATAGTGTTATCCTGAGCTGTTGAAATCCTGGACAGTGCCGGCGAGTCTTTCTTTGGTTCTCATCCTGATAGCTAAAATAAATCTGATAGGTGTCGATAAGAAAAATGATTAACCAAACCAATCTTTCAGGTTTGAAAACATTCACCCGCATGTCGAAGGGAGGAGAGTCAATGCCCAACCGGACACGCAAAACCAATCGGTGGACCCCCAAAACAAAGAAGACCACGACCAAAAAGAAAACCACGAAAAAAAATCCTACGTGGAAAGCGGCACCCCGGAAGAGGTATAGCGCGAAACCGACCATGCGTCGGACAACCAATACCCCGACCAATCACAAACCGGCCGTGAAGCGGATGGCGAAAAGCACGCCCAAGCCCACAACTCGTGGAACTTATTCCCGTGCCAAGAATTATACCTGGAATTGGAACCCTGTTTGGACTCCGACCAAGGTCATGAAGGCTAAAGGGACCAATAATCCCCGCAAGACCTATAATGCCACTCCGAAGAAGACCAAGAAATTGGCCGCCAAGCCGACCCGTAAGGCCTATGCTACCCCGCGCCGGACCAGAGTCACCCAGACTCCCAGCCGCAGGAAATGGTAAGAATAAGCCGATTTTTCTTTCTCGAAACCCCGGATCCGCTCGACGGCCCGGGGTTTTTTATTTTTCCCCCGCCATTTTTTTATTGTTGACAATAAAAACCGATTTGCTTATAAATTTCCTCAATTATTAGGATTAAGAGAAAGGTCGGCATGGCTGTTTCTGTGTCGTCGTTTTTTTATTGACGTAACAGGGAGAAGAAACTATTTATTGAAGTGATAATTAAGCAAAACAGCAAGTAGAAAGGTGCATGACAAAAAATGTCTGAATGCCTGCAGGGAAGGAGGTAAGCCTATCGGAGGAAACTGTAGGATTAATTTTGGAACTTTGAATTCAAACAACTATTTGAATTTAAACTAGAGGAAATTATATGAAAAAACTGATACTCTTAACCGCTTTGATTTTTGTGGTCGCGTTCTCGGCAGGCAATGCCACCTTGACCCGGACGCTGACCATGGGTGACAACAACAATATCATGATTGATGACGCCAACGTCCGGCTATACCCGAGCCGGGTGAGCAACTATCCGAATATTGGATCCGGCGAATTTTGCGAAGGCGAAATGTACTACTTTGGCGTGAATTGGAAATTCAATGAGAATAATCCGTGGTTTCTTGGCACTTACTTCTCTACTGAATGGGCCGAGACGCCGTACTCTTTTCGTGGGAATAGGTACTTTGGGACGGAATTTGAGTCATTTCCGAGCAATCGTCGCGTTGACTTGCTTCTTGGCCATAAGCTTGGATCATTGAACATTGGACTAGGATTGACCTATGTCAACAGCAGCCAGTCACCGGAAGACACAGCCTACAACTACGATCACAGCTACTCCAGGTATGGATTCACACTTGGTCTGACCCCAGACAACGGAGTCTGGGACTTGGCGTCCTATCTATCACTTGCTACATGGAAGGAGAATTACACGTTTAGCGAGGATGGGGCGGCAGTAGTTTACCTCGCAGAGCCGGACGGCTATAATGACATTGAGATCCGGGGTCGCTATTTCTTCGAGATGAACCCAACCATTACATTGGTGCCGCATGCCGACCTTGCTTTTGGGGAACATACTGGATTAGCAGCAGCAGCCGCCACCGACGGAGCGGAAATTTATGCCGAGGCAATCGGTTATTCCAGCAAGCTCTTTTCTTTCGGGGCTGGTTGCGGTATGAACTACACGCCCGTTAAGAATGTCCTGGCTGTTCTTGACGTTGGATTCACCAACAGGAACGTCAAGGAAGATACAGCGTGGTTGGCTGTCTTAACGGATATTAATGGAATAGTCATCGATGAAGAGTCAGGTGAAGGCCAATGGAAGCAGAGTACAATGATCCTTCCTTATTGGAAACTCGGGCTTGAGGGTGAAGTATTCTCATGGCTGGATGTTCGGTTTGGTGTAACCTCCAATTGGACCGCGACAAAGATCGAGAATATATCTAAAACCAATTATGCAGCTAACACATCGTATCTCGGTTTGGGATTCAACTGGAATCGCTTGCACATCGACACCTATACTGATCCTGAACTGTTCCTCAGGGGATTTGATTTCATCTCAGGACGTGGTAACAACGAAGGTGGCACGTACATGAACTGGCAGTTGTCGGTTCGGTATGAGATGTTCTAACGCATTATTTGGCTAGATTGGTCATAAGAGCCCGGTCTTGCGGCCGGGTTCTTGCTTGTTGTTGAATATTGGGATTAGGAAGGGCGTCTCGCCCCGCGTGCAACTAGAATGAAAGGCCAAACATCAAACTGAGAGCAGCATTACTCACGTCGGGCGCTTTCCCGGTTTCCGGATCAAATATGAAAAGAGAATTCGCGGCCATATTATGATTGTAGGGATTGCCGCCAAATTCGAAACGGGCATCCATGTAGATTTTGGTTGTCCGTCCGGCTCTCCAAGACGCATCAGCTCCAATCACCCATCCCAACACCACAGACTTCGCATTGCCGATCTTAAAACTAGTACCTGAACCCTTCACTTCTGACGCCAACTTGATGCCAATGACCGGACCAATTAAGAACATCCGCTGGCTTTTATCCTTATTGCCAAACCATTCCGGGAGCGGATTATGGAACTTGAAAAGCAGCGGCACATTTAAATAACTAAAACTGAAGGTTGCATCCAATCCGTAAAGCTCTCCATCACTTAAAATGTAGAAAGGACCCTTGCAGCCATTCTGGGCATACCAGATTTCCGGCTGAAAAGCTATCATATCTGAACCGTACTTAAGAAAGCCGGCAAGAGCAAACGAAAGCCGTGGGTCCATCGTAGCTTGCCCGTCAGATGGCAAATTGGAAATTCTGAGCCCAGCCTTGACTCCGAATTCGGCTCTCGCTCTCTTGGGATTGCTGGAATCGCTCTGAGACGACTGCTTCGTGCCTGGCTGCTCAGCGGATTGAGCAAAAGAAATCGCATAGATGAGTAGCTGACTTAGAACCAGGGCCAGGACAAACACCGTAGATCTTCGCTTAATGAATGTCATTCAATCCTCCTTCAAACGTCTGCTGTGAACATGCATTTACACTAATTGACAGATGGCCTGATTCGCCAAATCCTCAGGATGTTCTTGCTTCCCTATGCGTTGCATCCTCCTTGTGAGTAAGATATTTGAGTTAAAACTAAAGAAAGGAAAGGAAAGGAGACATTCTTGTCAAGTTATTTCTTGACAATTTTAATATAGTGAGAAGGGGCGGCGAATGGCCAGTAACGGCGATGCTAATATTTGTCAGTATGCGACTTCCGGTTCCTGTGTAGACTGGCCGGGAAAGGAGCGGTGCTTTTGGTTGGTCACGTGGACGAAAGTGCAATAAAACAATCCAGGCACGATGATCGCAGCAACTTGGGTAATAATTATGAGCCGACCGGCGATAGGGAAACTGTTCATAAGGGCAGATGCACTTACGCAACGATTCCATATTTCAGGATTGGTCTTGAAGCCAACGTTCTGAAGTGGGTGGATTTCCGTATGGGCGGAACCTCATGCTGGGAAAAGGATAAACAAGAAAATCTCCATACTGGCGGCCAGACCTATGAATACCGGTATCACTATAACTATGTCAGCAATGACTTTTATCTCGGCGCCGGTCTTCACTGGGGCAATTTCAGCGCCGATCTCTATGTCGATCCGATGCTTGTAACCGACGGCCCGTATTTCCTTTCGGGAAACAGCACCGATTGGTCTTATCAGGTTTCACTGAAGTACAAGATGTTCTAAGACATCACTTGATTGAGTTGAAAAAAGGGTCCGCCGAAGGCGGACCCTTTTCCATTTCTCCAAAGCGCTTGTCTCAAGAAATATGGGCCTACAAAATTCCTTTGCATAAGCCGGAGAATTTCTTATCATGGCAGAAATTATCTCTGGAGGCGAAGATGATAAAGGGTTTTAAATTTCTTTTCTTAATATTGGCTCTGACGACGGCTCCCGTCACGGCGCAGAATAATGGTGACATTCTGAAAATGGTTTTCGATTCGGTCGGGCTTACCCGGGCTGATATTGGTTTCCAGCCGAAAGGGTATTGGAACCGCTTTCCCCTCGATATTCCTTACAAATTGACCTCTTTTGATGCTCTCTTTGCCGAACCTTTCAAACTTTATGACTATGGCAAAACCATGGCCAATGCCGTAGAAAAATATTTTGACCCGAAGTTTCTCGATACTACCTCAATCTCCCTTTATCTCATGACATATTCCCTGGGGGTTGACCGCAAGCTGGGCGGTTTCCGCAACTATTCGGCCAATCTTATTCCGGTTGCCGATTCGATCCGACCGCTGGAGAAGGCGATTGATAATCTATTTCTTCTGGCCGGTCAGCAATCGATTTATTATTCTTTCGGCAATAAGGCAGAATGGCCCGAATACAAGCCCAAAATCAGAGAATTCGCCGGTAAACTCTCCGGCCGTGCCGAAACCATTCTTGCGGGAGCGATAATCAACATTATCGATATTATTCGCTGGCGAAATCTTGCTTTCCGCAATTGCCCTCCGGCGGCGATGGAGAAGGTTTTTGAAATTCGGGATTTGGCCTCCAACCAGGCGGATGGGACGGTTTATTATCCTGAAATGGATGATATTGCCCGTACCATTGACTGGCCGTCACTTCATTATGCCGCTCTTAAGGCGACGGCCATTGCAGAACTGACCGCCGATTCGCTGACCTATTATGGCGGCCTTCCACCGGAAATCTTTTTTGAAATGATGACGCCCTTTGGAAGAATAATATTGATTGGCGCCAAGGGGTTGAATGAAAATAGAATTTCCTCGGTTGACTGTAATAATACCCTGCTGGTGATTGACATGGGGAACAGCGGTCTTTTCACCGGAACCTGCGGGGCCTCTTTCAAGCTATCGAATCCGATTTCAATTTTTATCGATCTGGGCGGCGATGACCAATACCGCTCTGCCACGGAACTCCCGGCGCAGGGGGCCGGGATTCTTGGTGTCGGCGTTCTTTATGAAGATGCCGGGAATGACTTATATGACGGCAAAGATTTTTGTCAGGGGGCGGGATCATTCGGGGTTGGTCTTCTGATGGATAAAGTGGGAACCGACCGGTATAAGGCGGCCCTTTCGGCACAGGGGTGCGGGTATTTTGGAATCGGGCTTTGTTTGGACGCGGCGGGGGATGATAACTATTACCTTTATGGTGACGGTCAGGGGTTCGGCGGAGTCGGCGGTGGGGTCGGCGTTCTGGCCGATTATTCGGGGAATGATTTCTATAAAGCCGAACCGGATCCGAAAGTTGTCGCTCGCGGCGATTATCACTCCAATTTGAAAATCAACGGAAATTCGGTGCAGGGGTCGGGTTTCGGGCGGCGGGGCGATGGCACCGACGGTCATTCCTGGGCCGGAGGATTGGGCGCTATAATTGATATTTCCGGCAACGACCATTATCTCTCGGGCAACTGGTCGCTGGGATGCGGCTACTGGTTCGGCACGGGTATCGCCTATGACGGTAGCGGCGACGATACCTATGAATCATGCTATTTCACGCAGGGGTCGGGCGCTCATTACTGCAACGGCATTCTTATTGATGAGGGGGGTAATGACAAGCACGAGCTCTATGAGACGGCCGGAGCGGGACTCGGTTTCGGCTGGGACTATACCAATGCTTTTCTCATCAATATCGGCGGCAATGATTCTTATAAGGCCAAAATGATTTCCATGGGACTGGCGCAGATACGGTCGAATGCCTTTCTGATCGATATCGGCGGTGAAGACACCTATATGCTCGGTTCCGGAACGCCCGGTTTGGGGGAAGCGACCTGGCGTGATGATTACGGAAAACCGTCGAAACTGACCCCTTATTACACTTACTGCAATTCGTTCGGCGGCTTTATCGATATCGGCGGCAAAGACGGCTATTACTCTTTTACCGATAGCAGCAAATCGGCTCATTCCAGGGCGGGTGACAACCAGATGTGGTATGCCCCCGCCAAAACCGACAGCACTTTCGGCGCAGGCAATTTTGGTGTGGGCGTTGATATAGAGAACGGCTTTATCCCGGAGATTGAAAAATGGAAGTGACTGTTATGGAAAACTCTGTTCCCATTTATGCCGGCGCACCTTTTGTGATACTTTTGCTCCTGATAGCGATTATGCCGCTGGCCCTCCCGAAATTCTGGGACAAAAATCGCAATAAGGCGATGATTGCGGCGATTGTAAGTCTTCCTATATTGTTATTGTATTTTTTGATTATTAACTCACCTCAGGAACTGATGCTTACTCTCAAGGATTATTTTTCATTTATAGTCCTGCTCGGTTCGCTTTTCATAATTTCGGGCGGAATTCTTCTGACGGGTGATTTGAAAGCCACTCCGGCCACCAATACTCGGCTCCTGTTTATTGGCGCGGTCCTGGCCAATTTTATCGGCACAACCGGGGCCAGTATGCTTCTCATCCGGCCGATGCTCCGAACCAACAGCGAGAGGAAAATAACCAATCATATTCCGGTATTTTTCATATTCGCCGTTTCCAACATAGGTGGATGCCTCACTCCGCTGGGCGACCCGCCTCTTTTTCTGGGATACCTTAAAGGTGTTCCTTTCACCTGGACTTTGACTTTGTTCCCGGTCTGGGTAGTCACCCTGGGGTTGGTGCTGGCGATATTCTATTTCTGGGATTTGTACTGCTATAGCAAGGAGACTCCGGCCGCCATAAAAAAGGATATTCAGAAGGCCGTTCCGATTGGCATTTCCGGCAAGATCAATATTCTTTTTCTTATAGGAGTAATCCTGGCGGTCTCCTTTCGGACACCGACTCCTTATCGGGAAATGATTATGGCCTTGATGACGGTTTTGTCTCTTAAATTCACACGCGAAGAATTCCGGAAGAAAAATAAGTTCAGTTATCATCCGATTATCGAAGTGGCGGTTCTTTTCATAGGGATTTTTATCACGGTCGTGCCGCTGTTGGTTCTCCTTAAGACGCGCGGGGCGGAACTCGGTATCACTCAGCCCTGGCAGTTTTTCTGGTGGACCGGTGGATTAAGCTCATTTCTGGATAATGCCCCCACTTATTTGACCTTCTTTACGCTGGCCGAGAGTGTTACCAGAGCAGCGGGAAATGTGGATCCTGTCACAATTGCGGGAGTCCATGTAGACCTGCTTCGTGCCATAAGCTGTGGGGCGGTTTTCATGGGAGCCATGACATATATCGGGAACGGCCCCAATTTTATGGTAAAATCGATTGCCGAGGAAATGAAAATCAAGATCCCACACTTCTTTGGTTATATGGTATATTCAATATTAATACTTATTCCCATTTTCATAGTGGTGA